>JAHEEH010000136.1 GCA_024640835.1 Bacteroidota bacterium | reverse complement strand
TACCGACCGGGGTTTCGACACGGCGCACCTGGGGGACGACCTGCTGCTGGACCAGTACTCGGCGTTCGAGCTGTTTCGGGCCGCCATGGCCAACCGGGGGTTCCGCGAGCGGTTCATGCGGCGCCTCGCCGTGCACCTGAACACGACGTTCCGGCCCGATCGCGTCGTGGCGAAGATCGACAGTCTCCAGGCCCTCATCGCAGCCGGGATTCCACGCCACGCGGCGCGCTGGGCCCCGTACATCGACTCGCTCACGATCGACGTCTGGGGACGGACTCCGGGCATCCAGTCCCTCCAGGCGTGGACCACCGAGGTCGACGAGCTGCGGACGTTTGCCGGGGCCCGCCCGGACGTGGTCCGCGGCCAGGTCGTGCAACTCTTCGGGCTGGACGGGACGGCGCGCCTGACGGTGCGATCCGAGCCTTCCGGCAGAGGCCGTGTTCGCGTGGAAGGGGACGAGCTTCTCGACGGCGAGTACTTCAGGGGTATCCCCGTCTCCCTGGACGCGACGGCGCCACCCGGCCTTGCGTTCGCCCGCTGGGTCGAGCGATCCCTGGGTACATCCGTCCCCGTGATGTCCACGGGCTTCCCGTGGCGATACCGGGATGCCGGATCGGCTCCCGCCGACTGGACCGCGCCGTCGTTCGACGACAGCACGTGGCCGGTGGGAATCTCGGAGCTCGGATACGGCGACGGCGACGAGGCGACGGTTCTGTCGTACGGATCGAACCCCTCGGACAAGCGGATCGCGTACTACTTCCGTTCCCGGTTCGATGCACCGGACCCGGTCGACCTGGCCGGGCTGGACCTCTGGCTGCTGGTCGACGACGGAGCCGTGGTCTATCTGAACGGCGCGGAGGTTCTGCGCCAGGGGATGCCGTCGGGAAGCATTGGTGCGACCACGAGGGCGTCCGTCGCGGTCGCGGAGGGCGAGGAGCGGTTCTTCCACCAGTATTTCCTCCCGGCAAGCCTTCTGGTCGATGGCGAAAACGTGATCGCCGCCGAGGTGCACCAGGTGAGCGGTTCGAGCTCCGACATCAGCTTCGACCTGAGGCTCTCCGCGCGGTACGTGTACGGAGCGCCGGTCGAGCGCGTCGCATCGACCGAGCCCTCGTTCGATTTCGTGCCGGCCGGTGATGCGGAACTGGTCGCCGTGTTCGAACCCTCGGAGGCGAACGTGCTTCCCGCGCTGGTGGGATCCACGCTGCTCATGCAGCGCTCCCGCTCCCCGTATTACGTGGACGGCCAGGTGGTCGTCGCCCCGGGGGCCGTCCTGCAGGCAGAGCCCGGGGTCGAGCTCCTGATGGCTCCGGGAAGCGGCATCCACGTGGAGGGTCGGCTCGATCTGGCCGGCACGGCGGATCTGCCCGTTCAGGTCCGGGCGCTGTACGCGGGGGAGCGATGGGGCACGCTGTGCATTCTCGGCGGGACCGAGTGGTCGGAGCTCCAGCACGTCATGATCTCGGGCTCGGGGAGGGGAGACGATCCCTGTCCTGCCGCCCTGACCGTCGCCGATACACGGGTCCGTCTGCGGGACGTCACCTTCGATGACGTCTACCTTCCGTTGAAGGCGGATGCCTCGGAGATCGAGGTGTTCGATTCCCGGTTCGGCGGCGTCTCCGGCGTCGGCGACTACATCGAGGTCAACGGCGGGCGGCTCGATCTCGAGGGCTCCGTCTTCGACGGCAGCAATCTCGTGGACATGGATGCCGTGGACATGGGGTACATGGGCGCGGGCACCGTCATTCGTGGCAACGTGTTTCGGGACTTCACGGGCTTCAATTCGGACGGTGTGGATCTCGGGGACGCGTCGGTGGACATCCTGGTGGAGGACAACCTGTTCCACGACTGCCAGGACAAGGCCGTCTCTGTCGGACAGGGTTCGACGGTCACTGTGCGGCGCAACGTGGTCGTTCGCTGCGGAATCGGGGTCGGCGTCAAGGACAGCCTCTCCGTGGCCGACGTCGTCCATTCGACCTTCCACGACACCGGGATCGGGGTGGCCGTCTACGAGAAGCACCCGGAGCGTGGCGGGGCGAGCGCGTCCGTGACGGGCAGTCTCTTCTCGCACTCCGGGATCGCGTCGATCCAGGTCGACGAGCTCTCCACGATTTCCGTTCGCTATTCGCTCTCCGACACCGATGACCTTCCCGGGGAGCTGAATCTGCGCGCGGATCCGCGCCTCGTGAATCCTGACGGCCTCAACGCCGCGCTGCAGGTCACCTCGCCGGCGATCGACGCCGGGGATCCGGCTTCGCCCACGGACCCGGACGGCTCACGGGCGGACATCGGCGCGCTGCCCCTTGCCGGGACGTCGGACGGCCCGGTCGTGGTGAACGAGATCACCTACCACGCGTCCGCCTCGTTCGACACGGATGACTGGATCGAGCTGCACAACCCGACCGGTGAATCCGCCGATCTCTCGGGCTGGGTACTTCGTGACGAATCGGACCAGCCCGCATTCGTCTTCCCGGACGGCGCACTCCTGGGTGGGCGGGGTTACCTGGTGCTGTCCCGACGACCGGACCTCTTCGGCGCACTCGTCACGGGCGTGCCTCCACCGTTCGGAACGCTTCAGGCCGGGCTGGACGGAAACGGGGAAGGCCTCTGGCTGTACGACGCGACCGGCATGCTCAGGGACTCCGTGCGGTACGACGACGCCTGGCCGTGGCCGACCTCGGCCGACGGCGCCGGCTCGTCGCTGGAGCTCATCGACCCGCTGCTGGACAACGCCCAGGTCACGAGTTGGAGGGCCTCCGTGGGGCACGGAACTCCCGGATGGCGCAATTCGACGTTCGTCGGGACGGAGGACGATGCGGAGAACGGATTGCCCGCCACCTTCGATCTTGCGCAGGGCTACCCCAATCCGTTCAATCCGACCACCCGCTTCCGGTACCGACTGCCTGTCGCCAGCCGCGTGGAACTCCGGGTCCATGACGCGCTCGGCCGCCTGGTCCGGACCCTGGTCGAGGAGACGATCGACGCGGGCATCCACGAGACCCTGTGGAACGCATCGCGCCTGTCGAGCGGCGTGTACTTCGTCACGCTCATCGCGCGTCCGGTCTCGGGAGGCCCTGAATTCCGGTCCACTCGACGGTCCGTGCTCCTCAAGTGAGCACCGTCAGTTGCGGACGCGGAAGTAGAGCTCGCCTCCGGCAAACACGGCCTCCACCGGCACGTCCTGCTGCGTGGGCCGCCCCGACGACCAGGTGAAGCGCGCGACGTGGAGCTCCACGGGCTTCTCGATCAGGTGGTCACCCCATTCCGTGAACGGGTGGCCGTTCTCGATGCCGCCCTCCACGAGATAGGTCCGCTGGTCGCCCCGCAGGATCAGGACGATGTCGGAACGGTTCGGCAGTCGCACCTCGGCCACGGTTCCGGAGACCACCTGCTCGGGCGGCGGCTCCTCGAGATACCGGGGCACCAGGAAGATGAGGATGAGGGCTCCGAGCATGACGCCCGTCAGTCCCACGAAGCCTTTTGCGGCCGAACCCATGGTGATGCCTCATTCCTGTCGACAGCGTGCAGCGGGCGCGGGGGCGCGCCACGCGCACCGCGGCTGATCCGCCCGTCTAGATACGAAGGATCGGCATTCGGGTTGTGCTCCTGAAGCCTTCTCAGCGGGGAAGGGCGAAGACCACGACGGTCGCCTGCCCGGGATGGTCCAGCACCCAGAAGCCGGAGGGCTGTCCCGAGGCCACGGCGATGTACTGTCGTCCGTCCACGGCATAGGAGACCACTCCCCCTCCCATCGGGCCGCCGGTGTTGAACCGGTACAGGGGTTCCCCCGTCGCGACGTCCAGCGCAAGGAAGTCCCCGTTCAGTTCTCCCGTCAGGACCAGGTCGCCCCCGGTCGTGGTGACCGCCGCGACCATGGGAGCATCCGACTCGTAGCGCCAGCGCCTGGAGCCGTCCTCGACGTCGACGGCGGTGAGGTATCCCGACCATCCGTCCTGCGCGAATTCGAGACGCCCTCCCAGGTAGAGCTCGCCCTCCACGTGGCGCACGTTCTCGTCCGGAAAGATGGTCATGCAGTAGTTGACCGCCGGCGTGACGAGGAGTCCCTCGCCCGGATGCAGTGCCGGGCCGTTCCACTCGACTCCTCCCAGGAAGCCCGGACACGCGAAGGTGCCCCCGGGGGAGACCGGGGCATCCACGTTCTCCCGATGCGCCACCTCTGCCGCAAACAGCTCTTCCTGCGTCGTACGGTCGAGCAGGTGAAGCAGGCCGTGCTTTCCGGTCACGCTGACCAGGTCGCGCTCCACGCCGCGCACCGACCCACGAAACACCGGACTCACCTGGGTCAGGTCCCAGTCGTGGAAATCGTTCGGCACGATCTGGCGGTACCACCGGAGCGATCCCGAGTCGACGTCGAGGGCCACGATCGAGTTGGTGTACAGGTTGTCTCCGGGTCGCAGGTGGGCGGGAATGTCCGGCGCCGGATTGGTGACCGCCACGTACAGCTCCCCCCGCTCCGCATCCAGGCTCAGCGGGGTCCATACGGCGCCCCCACCCAGGACGATGCCCTCCGGGTTCCCCCACGTCTCGCCGCCCTCGAGCGTGGCGCCCGGGACGGTATGAAAGCGCCACAGCTCCTCGCCGTCCGCGAGCCGGAATGCGCCGACCCAGCCCGAGATCGCATTCTCGCTGCCGGCGGGCCCGACCAGGATCCGGTCTCCCAGGATCATGGGCGCCATGGTGAGGGTCTCGCCCAGCCCCGGATCGGCGATCTGGCGGGCCCAGAGCAGCGTACCGTCTGCCCGATCGAGCGCGAGGAGATATCCGTCCGACGTTCCCCGGACCGCGTACCCGTCCTGGATCGCGACCCCCCGGTTGTTCAGCCACACCTCCTGGTCCAGCGGTGCCCACTCGTGCCGCCACAGGGGCCTGCAGGTCGCTGCATCGAGGGCCACCGTCACGTGCAGTCCGGTGACGTACATCACGCCGTCGTACACGATGGGACCGGTCTGGAAGTTGGTGGACTCTCCCAGCTGGTAGATGCATTCCGGCCGGAGGCGGGACACATTGTCCCGATCGATCTGTTCGAGTGCCGAGTACCGGGTGCCGCGGAGGTCGTGCGTGTGGTAGAGCCAGTTCGACGCGTCGTCGTCCGCTCCGAGGAGCTCCTGTCGCGACGGGCCCGTTCCGGTCGGATCGAGACCACGCGGCCCCACCAGGTAGGAGGGGGCATCGGCGCCGGGCAGGTCGTCGGCTCCGGTCATCCGGATCGCGGCGAGGTACTCGGAATCGGCCCGGAGGGGATCACCGCCACTCGGGACTCCGTTTTCCCGGAGGATGAACGCCAGGACATCCACGTACTGCTCGTCGGTCAACCGGGCCATGCCGCGGGGCGGCATCGAGGAGGTGATGATGTAATGCAGGTCGTCCACGGTGGTCCGACCGTCGGACCATGCCGCCCGGAATTCGGGGCCGGACAGAGCGGGCGCCGCGTCACCCTCCAGGGACGAACCATGGCATTTCGAGCAGACTTCCGCGAACACGAGGCGCCCGTGATCGGCCTGCTCGGCCGTATAGGTCTGGGCAGCGGAGGGGATGACGGATGAAAGGGCCGCGACGAGGGTCGCGGTTCCGGCGAGGCGGAAACGCATGATCGGTTCGAAGGCTGGGGGAAAGGGGTACCCACGGTGCGCCGGGGGCATGGCGGCCCGTGGAACCGTCAAGATCGCCCTTGCCCCACCATCCCGGCAAGCGGGACCCTACGATCGGAGGTACGAGGCCCCGTTCACGTCGAGGATCGTCCCGGTAGCGAATTCCATGCCGTCCGATGCGAGAAGGAGTACCGACCGGGCCACCTCTTCCGCGCGCGCCACGCGTCCGAGCGGGCTCTGGGACCGGATGGCGACGCCGTCCGGCCCGGCAAGGCGTGAAGAGGTCCCCTCGGTGTCGACGAAGCCGGGGGCCACGACCGCCACGAAGATGCGGTGGGGAGCAAGAGCGACCGCCAGGGACTGGCCCAACGCGTTGAGGCCCGCCTTGCTGGCCCCGTA
>JAHEEH010000135.1 GCA_024640835.1 Bacteroidota bacterium | reverse complement strand
GGTTCGCATGACGTATCCGGGCGCGTCGCCGGACGAGGTGGAGGAGGGCATCGTCCTCCGGATCGAGGAGCAGATCGAGGCGGTCGAGGGCATTCGCCGGATCACCTCGGTGGCAGCGGAGAACGTGGGTGTCGTGACCGCGGAGCTGAAACTGGGAACCGACGTCGCCGCGACGCTGGACGAGATCAAGTCGGAGATCGAGCGGATCTCCTCCTTCCCGGAAGACGCCGAGGAGCCCGAGGTGCGGGAGCTCGTGAACCGGAGACAGGTCATCCAGCTGGCCATGCATGGAGACGTTCCCGAACGAACGCTCAAGGAGCTGGCGAACCGCGTAAAGGACGATCTGACCGCGATGGATGAGATTTCGTACGTCCGCGTGAACGGCGTCAGGGACTACGAGATCGCCATCGAGGTATCACGCGACGCGCTCCGCGCCTTCGGCCTGTCCCTGCCCCAGGTCGCGATGGCCGTGCGCCGCTCGAGCCTGGACCTGCCCGGGGGGATGCTCCGTACCGAGGACGAGGAGATCCTGGTCCGCACGAAGGGCCAGAACTACACGGGCGACGATTTCAGGGATATCGTGCTTCTGGCCCCTCCGAACGGGGCGCTCGTCCGGCTGGGCGACGTGGCGACGATCACCGACGGGTTCGAAGATGCGGACCTCGTGACCCGGTTCGACGGCAGACGGGCCGTGCTGGTCGAAGTGTACCGATCCGGGGACGAGCGCGTTCTGGACATCACGGAGAAGGTTCGGGCCTATGTCGAGGCGCTCACGGTGCCCGAGGGCGTGTCGGTCGACATCTGGAACGACGAGTCGAAGCTGCTGGAGGCCCGGTACGAGCTCATGCTCAAGAACGGATTCCTGGGGCTGATCCTCGTGATCCTGGCGCTGGGGCTCTTCTTGAACACGCGCCTGGCGTTCTGGGTGTCCACGGGCATCTTCATCTCGTTCCTGGGCACGTTCATCATCATGTCCATCGCCGGGGTCACGGTGAACCTGATTTCGCTCGTGGCCTTCATCCTGGCGCTGGGCATCGTGGTGGACGACGCCATCGTGATCGGCGAGAACATATTCGCCGAGCAGGAGCGGGGGCTCGGGCCCCTGGACGCAGCGGTGAAGGGCGTCCAGCGCATGGCCCGCCCGGTGGTCTTCGCCGTCCTCACGACCATCGCCGCCTTCGCTCCGCTCCTGTTCATCCCGGGCGTGATCGGGAAGTTCATGCGGAACATCCCGGCCGTGATGATCACGGTGCTGGCTTTCTCGCTCATCGAGTCGCTCTTCATCCTTCCCGCGCACCTCTCGCACATCCGGGCCCTCAGGGGAACCCGCAAGAAGAATCCCGTCGCGCGGCGCATCGAGGCCGTGCAGGAGCGGGTCGCACGCGCGCTCGACTGGAACATCAACGTCCCCCTGGACCGGGCCGTCCGGTTCGCCACGCGGCACTACGGCATCGTGATCGTGAGCGCCATCTCGATCATGCTCCTGTCGGTCGGCATGGTGGGAGCCGGATTCGTGAAGTTCAACTTCTTCCACGACATCGAGGGGGAGAACGTCATCGTCCGCATCGAGATGCCCGAGGGCACCACGGCCGACCGGACCGCGCAGGTGGCGGCGCGGATCGACGCGATAGGCCAGGAAGCCATCCGCGACATGGAGGCGACGTTGCCGGAGGACCACCCGAAACTGCTGCGCCACCGCTTCACGACCGTCGGCATCACGCCCTCCATGGCCAACTCCCCGATGGCCGGCATGGAGGCGGGGCTCATTCAGCCCACCCGTGCCGAGATCAACTTCGAGGTGCTCCAGGCCGAGCTTCGCGACTTCCCGACCGACCGCATCGAGGAGGCGTGGAGGGAGGCCGTCGGGACCCTTCCCGGGGTCAAGTCGCTCCAGTTCCAGTCGACCATCATGACACTCGGGAAGCCCATCCAGATGGAGCTTTCCGCCCCGTCGTCGCGGATTCTGGACGCGGCGGTCGGCGCCATGAAACAGGAGCTCTCCGGGTTCGCGGGCGTGCACGACGTGGAAGACGACCGGCGTCCGGGCAAACGGGAGATCGAGCTCAGCCTGAAGCCCGAGGCGCGCTCGCTCGGACTGACGCTCGACGACCTGGCCCGGCAGGTCAGGGCGGCCTACTACGGGGATGAAGCGCTGCGTGTCCAGCGCGGAACGGAGGAGGTGCGCGTCATGGTGCGGTTGCCGGAGGACGAACGGGACGCGCTCGCCGACCTGGACGACCTGCGGATCCGGACCCTGGCCGGGGCCGACATTCCCCTTGCCGAAGTGGCTGCCGTATCCGCGGGGTACGGGCCGTCATCCATCAACCGGCGGGACCGGCGAAGGGTGACCACCGTATCGGCCGACGTGAACGACCAGGTCACGTCCGCTGCCCAGGTCATAGAGGCCCTCAGGGCGGAGGTCATTCCGAGGCTCCAGGGGGTGTATCCCGGTCTCCGGGCCACGTTCGAGGGCGAGCAGCGCGAGCAGGCCGAGGCATTCGGGGCGATCGGGCGAGGGTTCCTCATCGCGCTCTTCCTGATCTACGCCCTGCTGGCCATTCCTTTCCGGTCGTACACGCAGCCGTTCATCATCATGTCCGTCATCCCGTTCGGCATCGTCGGGGCGATTTTCGGACACCTGCTTCTGGGAATCTCGGTGAGCGTGCTCTCGATGTTCGGCATCGTGGGCCTGAGCGGCGTGGTGGTGAACGACTCGCTGGTGCTCATCGACTACGTCAACCAGCTCCGGGAGGAAGGACGCGAGATCCGGGAAGCCGTCATCGATGCCGTCAAGGCGCGATTCCGCCCGATCCTTCTCACGTCCCTGACCACCTTCCTGGGCGTGCTCCCGCTCATCCTGGAGAGGAGCCTGCAGGCCCAGTTCCTGATTCCGATCGCGGCAAGCCTGGGCTTCGGCATCCTGTTCGCCACCTTCATCGTGACGATCCTCGTCCCCTCGCTCGTGATGCTGGACCACCGGATCAGGCGGAGCTTCGTCGGGACGGCGGACGCGGTGCCATCGGAAACGGCCTGACCCCGTGATTCTACTTCGCCGCGCGCACTTCCGGGAAGGTCTGGACACCGATGCCCTGTATGGTCGCACCGGCCCGCTCGTGCTGGAAATCGGCTTCGGGGACGGCCGCTACCTGGTCCATCTCGCAAAGACCCGGCCGGACTGGAATCTGCTGGGGGTCGAGGTCTCCCTCGCCTCGGTCTCCAGGGCCTTCCGGAGGATCAGGCGGGAGGCGGTCCACACGGTCCGAATCCACCACGGCAACGCGCGGTTTCTCGTGCGCGACGTGGTGGGGACGGGGGTCCTGCACCGCGTGTACGTGAACTTCCCCGATCCCTGGCCACGGAAGAAGCACCTGGCCAATCGACTGCTCCGGAACGAATTCTTCGGACTCCTCTCCGATCGCCTGGAACCGGGTGGCCAGGTTCTCCTGACCACGGACCATGCGGAGTACTTCGACTTCGCCTGCGAGCAGGCGGCCTCGACGGACCTCTTCGATGCGGCCGAGGGCGAGCCGCCCGATGGCGTCCTCGACACGAAATACGCGGAGAAATGGAGGGCCGAGCGCCGGTCGATCCGGCACGTGTCGTGGACCGTACGCCGGTCGCTCGCTCCACCCGCTCCGACCAAGCTGACCTATCCCATGCAGCACGCACTCATGACCGGCGATCTCTCGGGCGTCGGCGGATTCAGCAAGCAGGTCCGCCGCTTCGAGGGCGGGACGGCCATCGTCATCGAAGCGTACCGGTCCCTGGACGGGGACGGCCTGCTCTTTGCCGTGGTGGTCGAGGAGCCGGATCTTCACCAGGAGCTCCTCGTGGAGGCCTGGCCCCGGGAAGGCGGGGTATACGTCGGGCTCCAGGCGTTCGGCGATCCGCTCGGTACCCGGGGGACGCGCGAGGCGGTCCAGGCGGTCGTAGACTGGCTCGAGACACAGGGGTTGGAGCTCCGCCAGTCCTGGATCTGACGGTGCTCAGCTTCGACGCGTGCGCCACGCGCCGAAGCCCGGCGCATCGGCGGGGAGATGCCTGGACTCGGCCGCGCGCGTTCTCGCGTGCGCGTCGATGAGGACGGCGGCGGCCGCGAGCACGTCCTGGTCCTCGCCGTCCCGGGCCATCGCTTCGGGCGTGAAATGCTCCTCCACGAAGTGGGTCGAGAATTGACCCGTCCGGAAGGCCTCGTGGCCGAGCACGAACCGGCAGAACGGAAGCGTGGTCGCGACGCCGGAGATCTCGTACTCGTCGATGGCCCGCTCGAGCCGGCGAATCGCCTCGTCCCGGGTCCGACCCCAGGCGGTGAGCTTGGAGATCATCGGATCGTAATGGATGTGCACCTGGCCGCCCTCCTCCACGCCGGCGTCCACGCGGACCCCGAGGCCGGACGGAATGCGGTGGCGCACGAGCCGGCCGGGATCGGGCAGGAACCCATTGGCGGGATCCTCCGCGTACACGCGCGCCTCGATCGCGTGGCCATGCAGCGCCAGGTCTTCCTGGCGATAGCCGAGCGGCTCGCCCGAGGCGATCCTGATCTGCTCGGCCACCAGGTCCAGGCCGGTCACCCACTCGGTCACCGGATGCTCCACCTGGAGCCGCGTGTTCATCTCCATGAAGTAGAACTCGAGACGGGAGTCCACCAGGAATTCCACCGTTCCGGCGTTCACGTATCCGCAGGCCCGGGCCGCCTCGACGGCGGCAGCTCCCATGCGTTCGCGGACCTCGGGGGTCAGGATGCACGAAGGGGCTTCCTCGATGACCTTCTGGTGCCTGCGCTGCATCGAGCAGTCGCGTTCGAACAGGTGCAGGCCGTTTCCGTGCCGATCGGCCAGGACCTGGATCTCGACATGGCGCGGCTGTTCGATGTACTTCTCGAGGAACACGCGGTCATCGCCGAAGGCGGACAGGGCCTCCCTCCTCGCGGCGTCGAGGGCGCGGTCGAGCCCGGCGGCCTCCCTGACCACGCGCATGCCCTTGCCACCTCCCCCGGCCGCCGCCTTGACGAGCACCGGGTACCCGACGGCTTCCGCGGCCCGGGCGGCCTGGTCCGCCGATTCCACCGCGCCATCGGAACCCGGTACCAGCGGGACGCCGGCCCGGCGCATGAGGGCTCGGGCGGCCGTCTTGTCGCCCATCGTGCGGATGGCGTCCGCAGGTGGGCCGATGAACCGGACCTCCGCGTTCTCGCACGCTTCCGCGAAGGCCGCGTTCTCGCTCAGGAAGCCGTAGCCCGGGTGGATCGCGTCCGCACGCGTCCGGGCCGCCACCTCGAGAATCCGGTCCCCGCGCAGGTAGGATTCGCCCGACGCCGCCGGCCCGATCCGATAGGCCTCGTCGGCCTGCAGCACGTGAGGCGCGGTCCGGTCCACGTCGCTGAAGACGGCGACCGTCCCGATGCCGAGCTCACGGCAGGTGCGGATGACCCGCACGGCGATCTCCCCGCGGTTCGCGACGACGATCTTGCGGATGGGTCGGGTCTCCATGTCCTGGAAGGGATGGGTGGGGCGCTCCGGGAACGGAATATCGGTCGGGCCGGGCGTGTGAACATGCGGCTCGACCGGCATGCAACCTCGGGCAGGTCGACAGGGTATCCCGTTCCTGCGCGACGATGGTCGCAGTATACACGATCAGGGATCTCACCGCACGATGGCTGCCGCGAAGGATTACTACGACACACTCGGTGTCCCCGAGACCGCGTCGCCCGACGAGATCAAGAAGGCGTATCGCCGGCTGGCCCGCAAATTCCATCCGGACCGGAACCCCGGGGACGCGTCGGCGGAGGAACGGTTCAAGGCGGTACAGGAGGCCTATGACGTGCTCTCGGACCCGGACGTCCGCCGCCGATATGACCGGGCGCGACGGAATCCCTTCGGATCGGAATACGGCGGGGACTTCGAAACGACCCGGGGTGGGCGCTTCTACCGTTCGCAGGACGGCACGTACGTTCGACAGGAACGCGGAGGGGGCCATGCCTTCGGGGACGAGAGCCCGCTGGGCGGACTCGGCGA
>JAHEEH010000134.1 GCA_024640835.1 Bacteroidota bacterium | reverse complement strand
CTCCGGGCGAGGCCGCCACACCGGCAGCGATCGACGACCCCATGGAGTCGCCCCGCGTGGAGGCAAAGAGGACGGCAACCCCCTGAAGCGTACGCCTGACCTCCTGGCTGTCCGCCACGATCACCACGTCGCCGAGGCCGGCCGCGACGGCCGCTTCCGCGACATGCCGGATCACCGGACGACCTGCGAGCGGCGCCGTGAGCTTGTCCCCGGTTCCGAAGCGGGCCGACCGACCGGCCGCCGGGATGACGATGGTAATGCGTAGTCCGGGCATGACGGAAAGTAGGGATGGGGCACGGAATCGATGGCGGACGCCGATCACTTCGTCTTGAACGGCATGGTCGGGTCCGTACATTGTGACACGGGGCCATTCCACAGCGCCTTTCCGCATGCCGCCTGCGGGCTTCGGATTGGCTCGAAGAGAATACGTAGCCATGGAACGCGAGTCTGTTGCCGTCCGGCCGATTTCCGAAAGGCGGGATCTGAAGACCTTCCTGCATCTTCCGTTCGAGGCGAACGCCGCGAACCCGAAGTGGGCCGCGCCCCTGACGTCGGACGAGTGGCATCGGCTGGACCGCACGAAGAACCCCGCACTTTCGTACTGCGACACGGCGCTCGCGCTCGCGGAGCGAGATGGAAGAGCGGTCGGGCGCATCATGGGTATCGTGAACCGTCGCCACAACGAGCGGGCGGGAGAGGCCGTGGGCCGATTCGGTTTCTTCGACTGCGATGACCACCCCGAGACGGCCCGTGCCCTTCTGGAGTGGGTGGAGGAATGGGTCCGGTCCCAGGGGTGCGATCGCATCGTGGGTCCCATGGGGTTCACCGACCAGGACCCGCAGGGCATGCTCATCGACGGATTTGACGAGGACCCGGGCATCGAGACCCTGCACGGGCCGCGCTATCTGCCGGGCTTCGTCGAAGCCTCGGGGTACCTGAAGGAGGTCGATTACGTCACCTATTTCATGACGACCGAGGTACCGGATCGCGTGTCAAGGATCGCGGAGCGCTTGTCCGGGCGGAGTGGAACCGACCTCAAGAGTTTTACGAAGACGTCGCAGTTGAAGGCGTATGCTCCGAGGATTCTGGAGCTCATGAACAAGACGTATCTGGACATTTACGGGTACGTTCCGCTGGACGATCGGGAAATCCAGGACCTGATAGACCGCTTCATCGGGTTCCTGGACCCGCGTTTCGTCAAGGTCGTGGAGCACGACGGCGAAACGATCGGCTTCACCGTCGGCATGCCCCTGGTGACACCCGGATTCCGCAAGGCGAGGGGCCGACTGTTTCCCCTGGGCCTCTTCTACATCTGGCGGGCCATGAAGACGGCCAAGCAGCTCAACCTGCTGCTCGGTGGCGTATTGCCCGAATGGCGGGGGAAGGGTGTCGAAGTGCTCATGGGCGTCGCCATCATGAACGAAGCCAAACGGGCCGGCCTGACCCGCCTGGATTCCCAGCACGTGCTGGAGAACAACCAGGCCATGCGCTCGACGTACGAGGCCTGGGGCGGGCAGGTGTACAAGCGACACAGGATCTACCAGAAGGACCTGGGCTAGAGGCCTGGGAACTCGAGAGCCGGTGCCCTCCACTCCGCCCCCGGGCCCTGAATCTTCATTTTGTGGGGCCCGGAAAATCGGCCTATCTTTGGAACTCGCGGCGCAGGAGGCTATTCCACTGCGTCTGCCACGTGCCCGTAGCTCAGCTGGATAGAGCGTCTGACTACGGATCAGAAGGTCGGGGGTTCGAATCCTCCCGGGCACGCATAAACATCCCGACAGGGCTTCTGTCCCTGGCGGGATGTTTAGTTTTCGGAGGATGAGAACCCCCGAGGGGGTTTGCGTAGAGCGCGCCCATGGCGCGCGACCATGAAGCGAGCGTACGCGAGCGGAATAATCCTCCCGGGCACGCAGGGGCCATACCGGGTGCCTGCACACATTCCTTACCCTGGGCCTTCCCGGGTAAGGTGGCGCGCTATCTGACCAGCAACATGCTTCCGGCGACCGCGCGACCATCGGCAGTCAGTCGGTAGATGTAGGCGCCGGCCGGGAGATCGGATGCGTCAATCCTGATTTCCTGCCGGCCTTCAGGCATAAGGTGATCATCAAAGACGGTACGCACCCGGCGACCGAGTACATCGAAGATCTCGAGAGTCATCGACTCCGCCCTTTCCAACTCGAATCGAAGTGCCGTCGAGGTGGAGAAGGGGTTCGGGTAATTGCCGTCCAGGGAAACCCGTCGCCCGGGTATTTCCGGGGCAGAATCCACGCCTACGCCGATGTGCACGTAGTCACTCCACGTGGCGATGTTCTGGGAGGTCCAACCGCCGGTGAAGGTGAAGCTGCCCCCCACGAACAGGCCGTCATCGGCGCCCGCGAGGGCCCGGACGGATCCCGGCGAACTGTTGAGGACGGTCGCGTTCAGAAGGCCCGAGCCGAGCTCGTGCCAGGCCGAGCCGTCCCAGCGTGCCAGTCCACGGACCGTCGTACCGGAGGCCTCGGTGAAATCTCCTCCCACGTACACGTCCGAACCGTTGACATGGATGGCACGCACGCGGCCGTTGACGCCGTCACCGAACGTCTGCCAGGTGGTGCCGTCGAAACGCGCGATGTTGTTGGCGGTCACCCCGCCGGCCGCCGTGAAATCACCGCCCACGATGATGTCGGGCCCGTCGAAGGCGATGGCCCGGACGGAGCCCGTCACCCCTCCCGACGTGCCGCCCCACGCTGACCCGTTCCAGATTGCCACGTTGTCGGTGACCTGCGGCGTGCCGTTGCCGGTCGGTCCGAAATCCACCTCCAGGCTGGCGCCGAGACTGCCCACCGCAATCATGCCGTCCTTCGCGGCAAGCGTCTCTACCTCTCGCGCTCCGCCCCCGACCGCTTCCCACGTGGTGCCCGTCCAGCGGGCCAGCCCGCGGATCGTCGCCGAACCGCTCAGGAAAAACGTTCCGCCCGCATAGAGCGATCCGTCTTCATACAGGACGCGCTTGATCGATGGGGTGAATCCGAAATCACGAAGCCCGTCGCCCATGGGGCTCCAGGCCGACCCGTCCCACATCGCGATGTTGGTGGCGCTCACCCCGCCGATCTCGGCGAAGTACCCGGCTGCGACCAGCCCGGAGGGCGTGGAGGCCAGCGAGGACACGGGCAGGATGGAACCGCTGACCGGGAAGCCGCCACCGACGACGGACCAGGCCGCGCCGTCCCAGCGGGCCAGGGATCGGGCCTCGATTTCGCCGGCGAAATAGAAATCCCCTCCAGCATACAGCGCTCCGTCGTGCTTGACCAAAGCGTTCACCGGTCCGCTGATTCCCTGCCCGAGCGCGGTCCAGTGCGATCCGGTCCACCGTGCAATGCCGTTCGTCCGCACGCTGCCGGTCTCGGACGGGCCCTGGGCCGCGATCGCGACGACGGAACCATCATACCAGACCAGCTCGGCGGTTTCCCACGCGTATTCGTCCAGGTTCAGGGGCGTCCAGGTCGATCCGTTCCATTCGGCCACGCCTTCGATCCGGCCAGTCGGGGGCGCGGAGAAGTCGCCGGCCGCGAATACGCCCCCCCCGGGCGACACGAGCAGGGCCAGAATGCTGGTCGCCGAGCCGGAGCCGAGGGCGCCCCAGCTGTCGTTCTCGAAGACCGCGACGTTGCCCACCGCAATTTCCCCTCCGTCGTTGATCGCCCAGTCGAAATCGCCTGCGACGTAGACGGTCCCGCCCGAGACACCGATGTCCACGATTCCACCGAAGGGGAAGCCCGTCATGTGAACACCACCGCCGACCGGCTCCCAGTCACCGGTGGTCCAGTTCCACGACGCGACGCTGGTGGCGGCCTGCTGGCCGGCCTCCGTGAACGCTCCGCCCACGTACACACGGGAGTTTCCCACGGCGATCGCGGATACGTTTCCGTTGACCCCGTCGCCCGACCCCGTGATGTCCGACAGCGTGGACCAGCTTGCGCCGTCCCAGCGGGCGACGTGCCTGGCCGGCGCTCCGCCCGCCTGGGTGAAGGTCCCTCCTGCGTAGAGATTGCCGTTGCCGTCCGTGGCCAGCGCAACCACGTTGCCGTTGACGCCGGCCCCGAGTGCATGCCAGGCCGATCCGTCCCACCGGGCGACGTAAGCCGCGGCGACGCCACCCACGGCCCGCCGAGAGGATGCCCTCTCCGTCGGTTCGCCAGCCCACGCCGTCCCAGATGGCCAGTTGCATCCTGTCGGTGCCGCCTCCCTCGACGGGGCCGGTGTAGGTGGCATCCGAGACGTAGAGCTCACCATCGACCACGACGGCCTCGCGCGCTCCCGTTCCCATGCCGGGCGTTCCGAATGGAGATCTCCAGAATGGATCGTCCGGATGACCGCTCTGGGCCCACGATGGCGCGTTCACTGCGCCGACCGCTACTGAGGCGACGAGTGCTACCAGAACGCGTGGCGGAACGGATCGCAAGCCGGGGGTAAGCCTGCTGGGCATGGTACACCTCTCCTGTGATGAACTGGCTGGGGTCGTTCGCGTCACGCGCTGGGGGCGGACGTGACGCGTCCGCAGGCACAAATAGAAGAAATCTCTCGGCCTATGGCAAGTCTGCCCTCAAATTGAACCGGCCCGGCCCGGGAGGTGGCGCAGGGCCAACAGGCCCGAGAGGGCCGTGAGGACGGCCACGACTCCGATCGCCGCACGGAAGCCGAACAGGTCTGCCAGCACGCCGGCCAGCAGACCCCCCGCGACGTATCCCAGGTCACGCCACAGCCGGTAGATCCCCACGCCGCTCGCGCGGTCTCGCGCCGAGACGAGATCGCTCACCTGGGCGATGAGCGTTGGATAGACCGCGGCCGTTCCGAGACCCAGCACCACCGAAGCGGCCGCCCACGAGGCGAATTCGTCGGTCACGGCGAAGAGTCCGAGCCCGACCGCCTGCAGCAGCATGCCGGAGACGATGAGGGGCCGTCGCCCGGTCCGATCGGACAGCGCGCCCGTTCCCACCTGGGCCACACCCCAGACGGCCGGGTAGAGCGCGGCCAGCCACCCGATCTGTCCGAGCGACAGGCCGGACGCGGCGAAGAAGAGCGGGAATAGTCCCCACGCGAGCCCGTCGTTCAGGTTGTTGACGAAGCCCGCCTGGTTCGCTGCAAAAAGCGGCTTGTGCGTCCAGCTGGAATGCCAGAGCCTCGCCCGTGTGCCGGTGGGGAACTCGTCGGGACCACCCTCGATTCCCCGGTCGGCCATCACGTGCTCGAGCTCCACGTGGCCCCCGGTGTCCTTCACGAACCAGGCGGAAACGGCCAGGCCCAGGATGGCGGCGCCGCCGCCGATCCAGACAGGTCCGCTCCTCGGGCCCATCGTGGACGCCAGGTAACCGGCCCCCAGTGCCGCCAGCGCCACGGCCAGGTATCCCGCGAATTCGTTCAGGCCCATGGCGAGTCCACGCTGCCTCGGTCCGACGAGGTCGATCTTCATGATGACCGTCGCCGACCAGGCGAGCCCCTGGTTCACGCCGAGCAGCAGATTAGCGGCGACGACCCATCCCCAGGACGGGGCCCACCACAGCAGGAAGGGAACGGGCAGGGCGAAAAGCCAGCCGGTGACCAGGATTCGGCGTCGCCCGATCCGCTCGGCGAAATCGCCCGCAAGGAAGTTCGCGGCGGCCTTGGAGAGCCCGAATGCGACGAGGAACGAGAGCGCGGCGGTCGCCGACACGACCCCGAACTCCGTCTCGGCCAGGAGAGTGAGGACCGATCGCTCGACACCCACCATCGTTCCGACGAACGCGTTGACCAGGACGAGCAGTGCGAACTGCTGCCAGTTCTCCCTGAGCCCGAGTCGGACGATGGTCACGAAGGAGGAGTCTGAACCAGAATTTCAGCGGCGGATCGCATCGCAATATACCTGGGATCCGCGCGAAGGTCCTCGAGCCAGATTGAGGACGCAATCGATGGATGTGACCATGGGTTCTGAAGGGCGAGATCGACGAATTCAAGAGCACGATCGCGATCACCGATCAGCTCGTATACCGTTGCGAGGGT
>JAHEEH010000133.1 GCA_024640835.1 Bacteroidota bacterium | reverse complement strand
TGAACGGGTGCCGGAACGGTCCACGGGGCAGGCTTGAAAGCTCACTTCGAACCTAAACAATCCGTCGGTCGAAAGTGCGTCAGCGAACGAGCGTCAGCAGCTCCCGGGCGGATTCGGGTTCGGCGTCCAGGTGGACCAGGTACGTCCCCGAGGGCAGCCCGGACGCATCAAATCCTGCCTCGTGAGTGCCCGCCGCCGTCAGCCCATCGACCAGGGTCCTGACGTGTCGCCCCATCGCGTCGTACACCGCGAGGGTGACGTATGAGGCGCGCGGCAGGTCGAAGGAAAGAGTCGTCGACGGATTGAACGGGTTCGGATACGCCGGATGCAGCACGACGCGATCCGGCAGCTCGGAGCTTTCGGTGCCCGTGACGCACGCGCCCCACCTGTAATGCAGCGGGCTGCCATCCGAAGGGACCGCGAACGGCCGTTCACCCCCGGATCCGCAGGCGGCCGGCACCGTCTCGCTGTCTCCCGCGTCCGGGCCGTTCAGGAAGTGCAGCGTGCCGGATGTACCCTCCGGCAGGTAGGCGTAGTAGTAGAACAGGCTGCCCCCCAGCGGCCACATCGGCACGATGGCTCCCGCGTCGTGTCCCAGGTCTCCCGTGATGTAGGCGCCCCGGGAGACGTCCACTCCCGTCATGTCCACCTCGAAGATGACCTTCCTGGCGGCCAGGTCGTCGTAGAAGTGCCGCTCCATCCAGCGACCGCCCCCGTTCTCCATGAAGTTCGTCTGGACTGGATCGAAGAAGACGAGGTGGTCGTGCGACGAACCCCGCCCCCACGGCGTCCGGCACGGAGTCGACACCCAGGCGGGCTCCCAGAAGACGACCCCGGTTCCCCCCGCCCGCATCACGGCCCGCGTGTAGTCGGTCAGATATTCGAGCTGCTTGCCGGGGCTCGCAGGCGAATAATCCAGATCGATAGCGGTAGCGATGTTGCCCAGGGCGTCAAAATTCTGCGTCGTCCAGGGGTAGGCCGTTTCCAGCACCATCACCTCGTGGGTAGGAAACGAGTCGGCCAACTCCTCTACGTAATACTCCAGTTCGTAGAGATCACCGTAATGGCTCCAGGCGAAGTAGGCGGAGATTCCCACGATGTCGAAATCGTTCACGCCGGCGTTCACCAGATTGTTGAATCGCCAGCCATAGCCATCCAGGTCACCCGCGAGGTGGATCGCGATCTTCGGATCGACCGAAGCGGTGGCTCCCACCTCCCGCACGGCGCGGATGGCCTCGTTCAGGAGCTGCGCATGGCGGCTCCAGTTCGCGCCGGAGACCCACTGGTCACAATTCAGATTGCCGTTCACATGCAGGCAGGTCAGCAGCCCGCTGGTGATCTCGTTGCCCACCTGGACCATCTCCGGCATGAGGCCCTCGGCTTCCAGACCTGTCAGCACGTTCCTGGTGTACGTGTAGACATCGCTCTTCAGAGCCGCCAGGTTGCCGGCATCGGAGACCCATGCGGCGGGAATCAGCTGCCTCCCCGGGTCCGCCCAGACGTCCGAGTAATGGAAGTCGAGCAGTACCTGCATCCCGGCGGCCTTCGCCCTCTGGATCGTCTCACGCACGTCCGCGAGGTCGCTGTACATCGGTTTCACGCCCGGCGGTTGGCTGAGAGGGCTCTGCCACCAGTACGGGTCGTTCCAGAGCCGGACGCGGACCAGGTTCGATCCACGGTCCGCGAAGATGGAGTACGGGTCCTTTGGTTCGCCGTCCTCGCGGTAGACCGCCCCGCAGTCCTCCATCTGGTTCACGTACGAGAGGTCGTTTCCGAAATGGAATTCCTGCGCCAGGCCGGATGGCGGCGTGGCGAGGAGAAGCAGGAGAAACCAGGTGGCGACGCGCATGCGGGCCTGGATAGCGACAGGGAATGAAGTCCTCGACGCACGTGTCGAGCCGGCAACTCTTAAAGTAGCCTCCGGACTTCTCGGCTCCTGCCGGGTATTCCCCTGTCCGGCAGCCCCAGGTCGGATGGCATGCGGGATGACCGGAGCGCGGTTCGGGGTGAATGTAGGGGAACGCCCTACATTTCTTGGCCGGAATATCCTGTACTCATCACTATCCATCCGCCTCAGCGCCAATGACGCGGCAGGAGGCGTCCCGGGGGACCTTGACGGGTCTCGCGGACGCGCTTGCAGGTGATTCACCTGCACCCGGAGTTCATCAGGCACTACAGACAACGTGGTAGCGCTTCCGCAGATTCCGCTACCGCCATTTCAACGCACCGGAACATCGCGATGAGACCGCTACAACTACTTCTTGTCCTCCTGCTGCTCGGTGTCGGCCAGGCTCAGGCCCAGCACCGCGTGAGCGGGCGAATCCTGGACGGGGACTCGGGGACCGCTCTTCCCGGGGCCAACATACTCGTCAAGGGGACCGTGGTCGGCACCGTCTCGACGGCCGACGGCACGTACGCACTCCAGGCGCCGAGCCCGAATGACACCCTCCAGGTCTCGTTCGTAGGGTTCTTGATGCAGGAGATCGCGATCGGAGGCCGTTCCGTGATCGACGTGACCCTGCAGCCGGATACGGCCATGCTCGAGACCGTCGTCATCGTCGGGTACGCGGCCCAGCGAGAGCGGGACGTCAGTGGATCCATCACGCGGATCGACGCGAGCCGGCTGCAGCCGGTAGGCCAGACGTCCGTGAACCAGATGCTCCAGGGTCAGGCTCCGGGCCTGAACATGTCGACCCGCAGCGCGCAGCCCGGTGGCGGCGTCTCGGTGAACATCCGAGGGGACATCTCGCCTCGTGGCAGCGGCACGCCGCTGTACGTGATCGACGGGGTGCCCGTTACCGAGTACCGGTCCTCCGTCCCCGGCCTTGCGGACGCCGACCTGGGATTCTACGGCGGCATCGATCGTGATCCGCTGGCCTACCTGAATCCCTCGGACATCGAGAACATCACGATCCTGAAGGACGCGAGCGCGGCAGCCATCTACGGCAGCGCCGCGGCCAACGGCGTCGTCCTGATCACGACGAAGTCGGGACGGGCAGGGGATCTGCGGGTGAGCTACCGGGGAAGCTACACGGCGGAGACGCTCCACGAGTACTTCCCGCTGCTGAACGAGAAGCAGTTCATGCAGGAGCAGGACCGCATGGCGTACGAGCGCTACCTGTTCGAGAACAGCATCGCGCCGTACGGTGAGCGCGATCCCGGGACCGTGGCCGACTACGTCCCGCTGTTCACGGCGGCCGACATCTCCGCTGCGAGCGAGGGGACCGACTGGCTCGGCCTCGTCACCGAGGACGGGTGGATGCAGGAGCACAACATCTCGCTCAGCGGAGGCTCCGGCAACACCGTGGCCTACGCGTCCTTCAACTACCAGCACAACGACGCCGTCCTCAAGGGGTCCGACCTGGATCGCTACAGCGCTCGCATCAATCTGGACCAGACGATCTCGTCCCGCGCGCGGCTTCGCCTGCGCCTGAACGGGAGCCGTCTCGAGGGCAACAACGCCTCGACCGGCTCGAATTCGGGTGGCGTCGAGAAGTACAACATGCTCCAGGCCGCCTACGCGTACTCGCCCACGGTTCCCGTCTACGACGAGGATGGCACGTACGCGTACACGTTCAATCGGCTCATCATGAATCCGGCCGCGTTCCTTTCCATCACGGACGAAAGCCGGACCACCAACCTGTTCGCGGCGCCGACCCTCGAGCTGGACCTGGTCAGCCATCTGAAGGCGACGGTCGTCGGCCAGTTCCAGCAGGAGACCACGCAGCGCGGCTTCTACCTGCCACGGACCACGAACAACGCGCAGGCGCCCGACGGCATGGCCCAGAAGGCGGAATACACGGTTCAGAACCGCGCCGGCGAGGCGTACCTGACGTACACCCGCGAGTTCGGCGAGAGCAACCTCAGTGTCGTCGGGGGTGCCGGCTACTACAAGGCAGAGACCGACGGCACCACGATCCAGGGCGTAGGCTTCTTCACGGACGCCTTCACGTACCACAACATCGGGGTGTCGAGCGAGAAGCTGATGAACGACATCCAGTCGTTCAAGTCGGCACGGACCAAGGTCTCGCAGTTCGCCCGGGCGGACTACTCGTACCGCGACCGGTACGTGCTCTCCCTGGTCGCCCGCCGTGACGGGTCGTCGATCTTCGCCGCGGACCACAAGTACGGGATCTTCCCGGGCATCTCCGGGGCCTGGATCCTGACCGAGGAGGACTTCATGCGGGGCCTTCCGGCCATCACGCAGCTTAAGGTGCGCCTCGGCTACGGGCAGGCGGGCAACGAGACGGTGCTCAGCGGCAACACGCTGCAGCTGTACAGCCCCGGATATCCGTTCCTGATCGGCTCCACGTTCTACAACGGCGTGGCCCTTTCCCAGATCGCGAATCCGAACCTGACGTGGGAGACCGTGTCGACGCTCAATGCGGGCATCGACTTCGGGGTCTGGAGCAACCGCGTCCGGGGTTCGCTCGACTTCTTCCAGAAGAAGGCGACCGACCTGCTGGACTACAACCAGCTTCCGTCCAACAATGCGGTCGGCCGCGTTGCCGACAACATCGGCTCGACCCGGAGCCGGGGCGTGGAGCTGTCGCTGCATACGATCAATCCGCTCGGTCAGCAGCTGCGGTGGTCCTCCGACCTGAACCTGTCCTACTCCAAGGCCAACTGGGTGGAGCGCAACCCGGAGGTGGCGCTCGCCTCGTACATCGATTCCCTGGGAGCGATGGACACCATCTACGGATGGGAGACCATGGGCATCATCCAGTCGGATGCGGACCGGCCCGAGTACATGCCCAACGCCGTCGTGGGCAACGTGATCTACGTCGACCAGAACGGCGACGGACTGCTCGACGCGGACGACGTGGTCATCCTCGGCAACAGCACGCCCCGCTGGCGGATCGGATTCAACAATACGTTCTCCTACAAGGGCTTCGACCTGAACGTATTCGTGTACGGAAGCTTCGGCTACAGGCGCGGCAATTCGTACGCTCCGAGCGCCTTCAACATTTCGCAGTCGACGAATCCGGAGAACACCACCGTGTACGCACAGGACATCTGGTCCTCGCGGAACACGACGGGCACGTTCCCCGGGATCGCGACGAACCCCTACAACGTCAACAACCCGGCAGGCACCGACTTCAACCTGAAGAATGCCTCGTTCCTGAGACTGCGGAACATCTCGCTGGGCTACACCCTGCCGTCGTCGCTCTTCCGGAGCATCGGCACGGTGCGCCGGGCCCGCGTCTTCGTGAACCTGGAGGACCTGGGTGTGATCACGAGTTATCCGGGCTTCGACCCGGAGTACACCGAGGCCAACCCGTATCCGAAGTCCTACAGCACGACCATCGGCGTCGAGCTGGACTTCTGACGGTCTCGCGGAATCACACGGGGGGCGTGAGCCGAGCGGCCACAGGCCCCCCACGTCCGACATCCACGCCAGCTGACATTCGAGAGAAACCATGAGACGCTCAATCGTAGCCGTCCTGCTCCTAGCCGCCGGCAGCCTGATGCTGCCCGCCTGCTCGGACATGTTGGAGCCCGAGGTGTACGGTGACCTGACTCCCGAGACCTTCTTCTCGTCGGAGGCCGACTTCAACAGCGCCATCGTCGCCCTTCACAACGCGTTCACCGCCGACTGGGGGACGACCGACACCGGGGCGGGCGCCTGGTACGCCTCCCTGTACAACGCCGACCCCAAGACGTACCTGATGCGGTCCATGACCACCACGGACGAGCTCTACAGTCCGTGGAGCACGACGTTCGACAACTTCGAGTGGGGGCCGAACTCGTTCAACGGCGGCAATGGGCCCACGTATGCCAAGATCCGGTACGTCGCGCGTGCGACCGACGTGATCGACAAGATCGGGAAGTCGACGGCCGACGTCCCCGACGCGGTGAAGGCGAAATACGTGGCCGAGGCCAAGGCCCTTCGGGGTTGGATCATGTACATCCTGTACGACTTCTTCGGGCCGGTGAACGCGAAGCTGGATCCGGAGACGCTGTACGACACGGAGATACTCCCCAGGCCGCCCGCGTTCGAATACGTGGCGGCGATA
>JAHEEH010000132.1 GCA_024640835.1 Bacteroidota bacterium | reverse complement strand
GAAAACGCTTCGCGCGACGAGCACGGTGCTGATCCACATGACGCACACGGTGCTGCATGCGGAAGAGGAGGCGCGTCTGCCGGCCGGGGTGCAACTGGGATACGACGGGCTGGAGCTCTCGGCACGTCTCGAGCCGTGACCCCGTGCGTCCGGTCGCCGGCCGGCGCCATTCGACGCCCCGGTGACCGATCGTGCGTCTCAGCCGTCGGTTCTCGAATAGTACCCGTCGAACCACGTCGCCCACGTCGCCCCGTCGTCCACGGACTCCTCGATGTACTGTCGCACGCGGCCGTCGCCGAGCGGCGTGAAGGTCATGCGCATGCGGGACGCGGTCCCGTCGGGACGGACGTTCCCGCCTTCGAATCGCATGGCTCCGTTCGAGACCGTACCCCGGTACTCCATGTGCCCGCCCGCCGCATCGACCCACAGCTGGCGCCATTCGTCGGTTCCGGGGTCGAAGTAGTTGAAGCTCTTTCCGGCACTGCCGCCGGCCCCGGACCAGTTCTCGAGCAGGACGCAGCCGTCCAGGATGCGTTCGATCCGGTTCGTGCCCACGATTCGGCCTTCGGGGCTGCGGACGTCCCAGGATCCGATCCAGAAGTCGAACGCGCGTTGCGACGCGTTGCGCAGGCACGGAGGGTCCTGTGACTCGTCCTGCGCTCTGGCCGGCAGGGCGAAGATCGCGAGCAGGAGTACGGGGGCGAGTACTCGATGCATGTTTCCGGATGGCTCTGGTGGTGGCGGAAAGTCGACGCCAGGCGGCGTCGATGCACGGTGGATCACCTGAACGGTACCCTCGGGCGGGCGGACGGCGCGGGCGGTCCGGTCAGAGCAGGCTCTTGATGGCGCCCCCGTCCACCGGAAGTGCCACGCCCGTGATGTAGGAGGCGGAACGGCCGGCCAGGAAGAGGACGGACGCGGCGAACTCGTCCTCCCGTCCTATGCGCTTCAGTGCGCTGCCGGCTGCCCATCCGGCCTCGACCTCCTGGACGGACCGCCCCGTGCGTTTCGCGAGCGATTCGGAGAGGTCCGCGAGGCGGGCCGTGCGGGTGTACCCGGGAAGCACGGTATTCACCGTGATGCCGTCCGGCCCCAGTTCCTCCGAGAGGCTCTTGGCAAAGCCCTGGACACCGGCACGGGACACGTTGGACAGGTAGAGCGTGGGGATGGGCTGCTTGGCGACCAGGGACGTGATCATGATGACGCGGGCGAGTCCATCCGGTGGGCCCGCGGCCCGTCGAAGGTGGGGCAGGGCATGTCGGCAGAGGTTGATCGTGCTCATCAGGTTCAGGTCGAGCGCCTCGTGCCACGCCCGGGCATCGAAATCCTCCACCTGGCCGCTCGGGGGGCCGCCGGCGTTCGTCACCAGGATGTTGAGCCCCCCGAAGTGCGCCGCGGTCCGGGCGACGGTCCGCTCCACGTCCTCCTCCCGGCTCACGTCGCCGACGAGCGGAAGCACCCGGTCACGCGAAACGCCGGCCCGTTCCGCGAGGAGATCGGCAGCCGACTCGATGCGGTCGCCCGATCTGGAGCAGATGGCGACCCTGCAGCCCTCGCGGGCGAGTTCCGTGGCGGCGGCGAGACCGAGGCCACTCGACGCGCCCGTGACGAGGGCGATGCGGTCCTGGAGTCCGAGGTCCATGGCGGTAGTTCTTTGAGCAGAATTCGTGCGTAGCCCACAGGTACGGCCCACAAGTTACGGTACTTTCACCGGGGTCTCCCTGCACCTTCCGCACCCCAACAGTCGATGCGCAAGAAGCCCTTGACGATTCCCCGTACGCGAGTCAAGACCCCGCTGGCGCCCGCCGCCATCGGACCCTACAGCCAGGCGGTGCTCGTGGGCGATACGCTGTACTGTTCGGGACAGATCGCCATCGATCCGAAGACGGGCCACATGAAGGCCACCGGCGTCGAGGGGGAAACGGAACAGGTCCTGGAAAACCTGGGTGCGGTGCTTCGCGCAGCGGGGATGGAATACCGGAACGTCGTCCGGTGCACCGTCTTCCTGGCGGACATCAACGACTACGCCCAGGTCAACGAGATCTACGCGCGCTACTTCAGCGACGAGCCTCCGGCCCGGGAGGCGGTGCAGGTGGCCGCTCTTCCCCGCAGCGCGCGGGTCGAGATTTCCTGCGTCGCGGTCCGGTAGCCGACGCCGTCAGAATCCCTGAAGCTCCACGCGGAGCGAGACGGCGAGATCCATCTCGTAGTCCTTGCCCGCTTCCAGGGTGGCCGCCTCGATCACGAGAACGGGCTCGAACGAGTCCTTCGACGCGAACGCCGCGACCGAGCGGCCCGAAACGGGCGTCAGGCTCACTTCACGGGCCGCGGGAAAGGAAGCGCGGGTGGCCACCTCGGACGACTGGAGTCCCGCGGCCTCGAAGCGGACGATGACGTTGTCCAGGAAGTCGAGCTTCTCCGTCACCGGATAGCGCATGGTCAGGCCGGCCGATTTCACCGTGGCATCCACGATGTCGGCCCGGGTGAAGCCCTGAGACGCGAGCCACGGATCCAGGTCCACGGTGCAGCCACACCGGAGCACGGTGGTCTGGCCCACGGTGACATCGTCCGAGTGGAACGAGAAGCTCACCGCCGATCCGTCTCCTGACCGGGTGAGGTCATGGGTGAGAATGACGACGTCGGGGTCGGTGAGCCCCGAGTCGCATCCGGCGAGCATCAGAAGGGTCGCGGTCAGGATCAGGGCGGCGGATCCGAGGAACTGGCGTTTCATGGGAGAATGGGTGGTTACCGTTGAACGGATCACCGGGCGGCCACGTCCAGGCCGGCCTCGTAGGCCACCTTGAAGTCGCGAATGGCCCTGAAGATCGCCGAGGCGATGTAGTCCTTGCCCTGCTCACTGCCGAGGAAGCGGGCCTCGGACGGATTGGAGATGAAGCCGACCTCGGTCAGGATGGCCGGCATGCCGGCCGACCAGAGCACGTAGAAGGGTGCTTCCTTCACCTTCCGGTCTCCACGGCCCACCCGGTCCCGGTACTGCAGCTGGATCCGGTTGGCCAGATCCTGGCTCTGGACCAGGTTGGCGCTCTCGGTCATACGCACACGGACCAGCTGGGCCGGGTCAAACTGTCCGTACTGCCCCCTGTTTTCCTCCAGGGCGATTACGCCGTTCTCCCGCTCGAGCACGCCGCGGGCCGCCTCGGACTTCAGGCGTCCCAGAAAATAGGTCTCCGTACCGGCCGCCCTGGAATTGCGGGCCCAGTTCGCGTGGATGGACACGAAGAGCTTGCCGCCCTTGCGCCGCGCGATCACGCCCCGCTCGCGAAGCTCGATGAACCGGTCATCGGAGCGCGTGTACTCCACGTGCACACCGGCCAGATCCTGCAGATAGGCACCCACGCGGTGCGCGATGTCGAGGACGAGATCCTTCTCGCGGATCCCGCCGACACCTATCGTTCCCGGATCCTTTCCGCCGTGTCCCGCATCGATGATCACCGTGTCGATCCGCTGTGCCGCCACCGAGTGGGACAGCCGTTCGCTGAGCCTTCGTGCCTCGTCCTCGTCGGGCGGAGTGTTGAGCGCGGCCACGACGGATGCGCTCTCCGACTCCACGTATACGAGGAGATCGCTCCCGACCCGGGCGTCCCGGTAAATGTCGGCTGCGGCGACCGTTCCCGATACGGCGAGCCGGATCGTCAAACCGGCCGATTCGTGCCCGATGACGCACTCGGCAAACGGCCTGATCGGTGTGTCGCACAAGAGCGAGGCCTTCGCCTCCGCGCCGACCGCCGTGATGCGCACACCTCGTCCGTCTTCGTTACGGTCCAGGCCGAAGCTCGCGACCTTCTCCGAGAAATGCAGGCGCACGACCGTGCCGGGCCTGGACGATGACGGGGTGAACGAGACCCGTTCAAGGGCCGGCGGCGACCCGGAGGCACCAACGGCGACCAGCATCGAGGCCGCGAAGAGGAGGGATCGGGCGTGGGGGAGATTCCGGAGCATCACAAAGGGTGTTCGGGACGAAGCACGGCGATCCGGTCCGTCCGGATCCCGTGCCCGGTCCCCTCACGATCAAACTCAGTGCCGGACGCCGTACGAACGCGGCTCGGGAGTGCGTAATCCGGGCGCGGGCTTCGCCAGCGGCCTTGACCGACCCCCAACAAACCGGCCGACCGGAAAGGGGATCCCGGTCGGCCAGGGGTTTCTTCCCATGGAAGGAAAGGCTTTCCGGGCTACCAGTCGAGGCTGTCGCGGCGCCCCAGCATCTCCTTCTTGCGCCGTTCGATGATATCGCGCCGGTTCGTCTCGCGTTCCTGGAGCCGGTGCTGAAGCTCGGTCAGGCGTTGCTCCAGCTTCTGCATGTCCTCCCGCTCCTGCTTCAGCTTGAGCGCAAACGCCTCGTTGAGCAGTGCGTCCAGCTCCGTCTCGAGCGCCGCTCGCTCGCCATTCTCGGCGCGCCGAATCTGGCGGGCCTTCTCCCGGATCCTGGATTCCATCTCGCGGAGCTCGCCGGACTGCTCCTGCAGTCGGAACAGGTTGCCGCGGAGTCCGTCCACGCTTTCGAACGCTTCGGCGAGCCGACCTTCGACATCCACGTCGAACTCCATGCCCTCGAGATGGGAGAGGTCCGGAGACTCGAATTCCAGGAAGAGGTCGTTCTCGCCGGGCTCCGGAACGTGAAGCCGGTAGGCCATCCGGGCCATATCCCGCGCCCGTTCCGTTTCTGCCCTGAGACGCGGCGCGAGCCCGGTCGCGGAGTACCAGAGGGGACCGTCCTTTCCCGTGATCACGACGACCCGGTCGCCGTCCCCCTTCCTCAGCACGATGCGGCCGGTGTCTCCGACCTCGGTCTCCTTGCCGTTCACGAAGACCTTGCCGTCCCGGACCTCGACGACGACGCGCTCTGCCTCGACGGTTTCATTCTCGGTTTCCTGGGCGAGAACGCCGGCCGGAACGACCAGCTGTCCGGCCCAGAGGATCGCCAGTGCGGCCATCCCGCGTGCGGTGGACATCAGTCGGATACGTTTCATGATCATGTCGGTTGGATGGGTTGGTGGGCCGTGTTGCGCCTTCTACCGATGAGGATTTCCGATGAGGGACTCGAGGCGCCGGGCGACGATGGCCTCCCGGTTCGCCTCGCGGGCCGCCAGCTGCTCGCGAAGCTCACGGAGCTGCTGTTCGAGTTCGGCGATCTCGTCGCGCCGGTTCTGCTGCTTGAGCTCGAAGATCTCGTAGAGCTGCTGCCTCAGGCTCTCGGTGAGCGACCGACGGGCTTCCGGGTCGGTGGCGGTGAAGATCCTGCCGGCGAGCTGGGTCGTCGCGACCTCCATCCGCTGTTCGCGCATGAGCTGATCGTACAGCGTACGGTCCCTGTTCTGGATGCCCTGGAGATAGGTCTGGACCTCGACCCGGGGGAATGCCCGCACCATGATGGCCGCCTGCTCGGCTTCCTCGCGGAGCCGGTTCGCCATGGCGGCGTCGCCTTCGACCTGTCGGGACGACAGCTGCTCGCCGAGCGCTTCGAACTGGTCGGCCTGCTCGTCGAGGACCTGTAGGTAGGTGCCGATGGTCCGGTCGAACGGACCGTCCAGGCGGAAGCGGCGCACGGTGCCCGAGGGCTGGGGGACCTCGACGAAGTGTCCCTGGTCGCCGCTGAAGAACACGACGAGGCCGTCCTCGTCCGGCGGCATCTCCTGGATCTGGCCGTCCTTGACCCCGTACTCGATCCCGCCGACGTGGAAGCGTGTCGGTCCCGTGAACTCGAGGCGAAGGTTGAGTTCAGACGGCCGGAGCGAAGAGGGCAGCTGGTCGGCGGGCACCTGCCTTCCGTCCAGGAAGACGACTCCGTTCTCGATCCGGACGGTGTGGCTTTCCTGGGCGGCGGACGGGGAAGCAGCGGCGAGCGCGACCACGAGCGCCAGCGGAAGCAGTCGCGTCGCCGTGAAATGGAGAGCTCTCATCGTAGCGTGGAGCATGGTTTGCATAGGGTCAGTTGCCGGGGCGGCGTGCTCCGGCGGGAAGGAGATCCGTGCGCCCGGTCTCGTCGGGAAGCATCTCGAG
>JAHEEH010000131.1 GCA_024640835.1 Bacteroidota bacterium | reverse complement strand
AGCTCTTCCGCCTCGCCGTGGAGCGGGGCTGGACGTTGACCGAGCTCCACCGCGACCGCGCGAACCTCGAAGACGTCTTCCGTCAGCTGACCGCCTCCTGACCTTTCCGGAACGATTCCATCCATCCCCCATGCGCGAAGCCTGGATCCTGGCCCGCAAGGAGCTGCACGCCTATTTCGACAGCCCCGTGGCCTACGTGGTGCTGATCCTGTTCCTGGGCATCACGGGGTGGTTCTTCTCGAACGCCCTGTTCCTGGAGAACACCGCGTCGCTGAGATCGGTCTTCGAGATCGTGCCGTTCCTCTTCCTCTTCTTCGTTCCCGCCCTGACGATGTCCACCTTCGCGGAGGAACGACGGTCCGGGACGCTGGAGCTGCTTCTGACCCTACCCGTGAGGGACTGGCAGGTCATCGTGGGGAAACTCTCTGCCGTCGCCGTGCTGCTCGGCGTGGCCATAGGGTGCACCCTGGTGCACGCGGTGGCGGTCGCGTCGATCGGGGACCTGGACTTCGGGGCCGCCGTCGGGGGGTACCTGGGTCTGATGCTGCTGGGCATCACGTATGCAGCGGTAGGCATCCTCGCGTCGAGCATCACCCGCAACCAGATCGTGGCCTTCATCGTGGGTTTCGGCATCATCTTCGCCCTCTTCCTGGTGGACAAGGTGACCGCCTACGTGCCCGGTTCGCTGGCCGGCGTCCTGCAGTACATCGGCGCCGACTTCCATTACCGCAACCTGCTCCGCGGCGTGATCGACACGCGCGACGCGCTCTACTACGTCACGGTCACGCTGCTCGCCGGCCTCCTCACCGCCTGGTCGCTGGCCCGGCGCCCCGAGTGACTCCGACCGGACAACGCATGCCCTTCGACCATGAAGCGTGACTGGACCCACCGATCCACCCTGTTCGTCGCCGCCCTGATCCTGGTGGCGACCAACCTGGTCGGCCTCAACCTCTTCGGCCGCCTGGACCTGACGGACGACCGGGTGTACTCGCTCTCCGACGCCTCGATCGACCTCGTCGAGGGTCTCGACGATCCGGTGACCGTGACGGCGTGGTTCACGGACGACCTGCCGGCCCCGTATTCGGCCAACCGCAGATTCCTGAAGGACAAGCTCGACGACTACCGGGCGTATGGCGGTTCCCGGTTCCAGTACCGGTTCGTGGACCCGGCCGACGATCCGGACGTGCAGTCCGACGCGGCCCGGTACGGGATTCCTCCGGTGCAGATCCAGGTGATCGAGAGCGACAACGTGCAGCTTCGAAATGTCTGGATGGGCCTGTCGATCGAGTACGGAGGAGAGCGGGAGACCGTCCCGGTGATCGAGGATCTCTCGACGCTGGAATACGATATCACGAGCGCGATCCGGCGGCTCGCCAGGGGTACGCTGCCGACCGTCGCCTTTCTCGCCGGACACGGCGAACCCTCGCCGGAGTCGGCCATGCCGACGCTCCAACGGGAGCTGTCGCGCAACTACCGCGTCACCACGACGTCCGGCGCCGGCGGACGATTCGAACCCCGACCGGATGCGCTGGTCGTCATGGCTCCCACGGATTCCCTGGACGCCGACGCCCTCCGCGCCCTGGACGCATACGTCATGGCCGGGGGCCGCGTGGCGCTTCTCGTCAATCGCATCGAGACGGATCTGCAGCAGGGCAGGGCCTGGCCCGTCAGCGTGGGGCTCGATTCGCTGATGGCGGGGTGGGGCATGGGCATCTCGGAAAACCTGGTGATGGACCGGCAGTCGAGCGCCATCACGGTGCAGCGCCAGCAGGGGTTCTTCCAGATCAGCCAGCAGATCGAGTATCCCTTCTTCCCCATCGTCACCCGCTTCTCGCAGGACAACCCGATGGTGTCGCGCCTGCGCGACGTCCTGTTCTATTTCGTGAGCTCCGTGGACACGTCCGTCGTCGTTCCGGCAGGGGTCGACCGCGAGATCCTGGCGTGGTCCACCGATCAGGCCGCGCTGCAGGAGGGCTTCTTCCTGATCCAGCCGATGGGAGCCGCCTTCCCGATGGAAGAGGGCCCGTTCCCGCTCGCCGCCTCGTACTCGGGCACGTTCCCGAGTGCCTTCGAGGCGGGCCGCACCGGTCTGCCCGCCCGCGTCGTCCTGGTCGGTGACGGCGACTTTCTGAACGAGCGCATCGTCGGGGCCATTCCGGGAAACGTGGATCTCGGCCTGAATCTCGTGGACTGGCTCGTGCAGGACGATGCCCTGCTGGCCATCCGGTCGAAACGCGTGGCGCCGCGTCTCCTGGAGCCCGTTTCCGATGCGGTCCGACCGTGGATCAAGTTCGGAACCATGCTGGGACCGGTCCTCATCGTACTCCTCGTCGGCCTGTGGCGATGGCGTCGTCGCCGCGCCAGGGCCGCGCGATGGAGCCGATCCGTCTGAACCATTCCCCCGGGGCCATGCCTTCCCGTCGCCTCCGACTCCTCGTCGCCATCTTCGCCGCCCTCCTCGCCGTCGCCTACGCCTCGGGCGCGTTCGAGCGGGATCCATCGACCGTCGACGTTCCGACCGTGGACATCCCGGCGGACCGCCTGGAGCGGCTCGAGCTCTCGGGAGCCCTCGACGCGGTGCTCGTGCGCATCGACTCGGCGTGGCACCTCGTCGAGCCCTACGAGGCCGCTGCGGATTCGGCCGCGGTGGCCCGGTTCGTGACCTCGCTCGGCGGACTGGCGCTCGCATCGCTCGTTTCCACGAACCCGGAACGCCATGCCCGGTACGGCCTGGATTCCACGGCCACGCGCGTCGAGGTGACATGGGAGGATGGATCGGCGACGCTGGAGGTCTCGACGCGCGGTCCGGACTGGAGGTCGAGCTACGTCCGGTGGGCCGACGGTCCAGGGGTCTACGCGACGCAGGCGAGGGTCGCCCTGCCGGCCTCGGTCGAGGCCATGACGGCCCGGAAGGACGCGGGATCACCGACCGGAGAAGGCTCCTACTGACCCGGACCCCGGGGCCCGCGTCGGAACACGAGCCAGAGGCACCTGTTCGACCGATTTTGCTGCCCCTGGATCGTGAAGCGCACCGCGAGAAGCGACTACCTGGTTCTGTTTCCCATCTGGCTGATGGTCTTTTCGGCCAGCAGCCAGGTCATCATCGTCGCACCCATTCTTCCACGGATCGGAGAGGCGCTCTCGGTTCCGGACGAGCACCTCGGGTGGCTGATGACGGTCTACGCCGTCTTCCTGAGCCTCTTCGCCCTGATCATCGGTCCGATCTCGGACCGGGTGGGCCGCCGGCTCGTGCTGCTTCTCGGATCGGGCTTCATGACGGTCGCCCTGCTGCTGCACGGGCTTGCCGACACGTTCACGAGCCTGCTGGCCGTGCGCGCGGTCGCCGGTGCAGCGGGCGGCATGCTCTCGGGCGGCGCCGTCTCGTACGTGGGCGACTATTTCCCCTACGAACGCCGGGGCTGGGCGAATGGATGGGTAATGAGCGGCATCGCCGTGGGCCAGATCATCGGCATTCCCATCGGGACCCTGATCGCAGCCGGGATGGGCTACAAGGCGGCATTCCTGCTCTTCGCCGTCACCATGGGGCTGGCCACGCTGCTCATGGCGCTGTTCGTGCCCCAGCCGGACGTGAAGCGAAGCACGGGTCGGCTGAGCGTCGGGAATGCCCTGCGCACGTACGGTCAACTCATGCGGCGACCGGTCATCATGGCGGCCATCGTGGTGTATTTCCTGATGTTCTTCAGCCTCGGGCTGTACGTGATATACCTGCCGACGTGGATCGAGCGCGCGCTCTCGGTCCAGGGCACCGCGATCGCGAGCCTTTTCCTGGTCGGTGGCCTGGCCAACGTGGTCTCCGGCCCGATGGCGGGCCGACTGTCCGACTCGATCGGGCGCAAGCCGGTCATCGTCGCGTCGTGCGTCGGCCTGGGCATCATCATGGCGGCGACCACGTACCTGGTGCACTCGATGGCCATGGCGTACGTGGTGTTCGCGCTGGCGATGGCCATGGTGGCCATGCGCGTCAGTCCGTTGCAGTCCCTCATGACGGAGCTGGTCCCGGCGGAGCGTCGCGGGGCCCTGCTGTGCCTGGCGGTGGCGCTCGGCCAGTTCGGGATCGGCATCGGGGGCGCGGCGGCGGGTCCGGCCTACACCCACTTCGGGTACGCGAGCACCACCTACGCGGGCGCCGTCGCCATCGGGCTCATGGCGTTCATGGTACAGCGTTTTCTCCCGGAGCCGGACATGCGGGGGCGGCCGATTCACCGGCCGGGAGAGGGTCAGCACCCCGAGATCTGAATCGCCTCGTACAGGGCTTCGTGGTCCACGATGACCGCATGGGCGCCACGGCCCCTGAGGACCTCCCCGTGCAGGACGGCATCCAGGTAGGGCGGGACGAAGCCGATGGCGACGCAGCCAGCCGCGCGGGCGGCGACCATGTCGTCCACCGAATCGCCCACGTACACGGCCTCGGTGGGCTCGACACCCAACCGGGCGAACGCGAGCTGCAGCGGCCACGGATCAGGCTTCCCGCGCCCCTCGGCATCTTCCATGGTGACGACCGCATCGAACCGGTCCGTCCAGTCGAAGCGCGACAGGGTGAACCCGGCCTCCTCCCGAGGGCGTCCGGTGACGAGCCCCAGGAGGCCGAAGCGGCGTCGGAGCCCCTCCAGGTGACCGGCCGGAGCGAGCGGGGGCTCCCCGAGGATGAAGCCGTTCCAGTCGTCGCCGCGGTAGCGCCGGTTGAATTCGTGCACCACGGCATCGAACGCCACGTGGACTCCGGTCCGGGCGATGAGTTCGGCCGTGAGTCGCCAGTCGTCGTTGAAGCCACCGCCGTCCTTGAGCCGTTGCACCGACGACGGGGACGGGCGGAGGCCCGTGAATCGCTCCACGGTCTCCTCTATGGCCCGGCGGTACGAGCCGGACACGTCCACCAGCACGCCGTCGAGATCGAAGAGAACCGCGCGGACCCTCGCCATGACGGACCGGTCAGGAGTTCATCACGACCACGAACTCGTCGTTGTTGCGCGTGCCGCGAATCTTGTCGAGCAGGAACTGCATGGCCTCGACGGGTTCCATGTCGGCCAGCATCTTCCGCAGGATCCAGATCCGGCCGAGTTTCAGGTCGGGAATGAGGAGCTCCTCGCGCCGCGTGCCCGACTTGACCACGTTGATGGCCGGGAAGATGCGGCGATCCGCCAGCTGACGGTCCAGGACGATCTCCGAGTTGCCCGTTCCCTTGAACTCCTCGAAGATGACGTCGTCCATCCGGCTGCCGGTGTCGATCAGCGCGGTCCCGACGATGGTCAGCGATCCCCCTTCCTCGATGTTGCGTGCCGCACCGAAAAACCGTTTCGGACCCCGCAGCGCGCCGGCTTCTAGACCGCCCGACATGGTGCGGCCTCCTCCCGGGGCCACCGCGTTGTGCGCCCGTGCAAGGCGCGTGATGGAGTCGAGCAGGATCACCACGTCCTGACCCGCTTCGGCGAGACGCTTGGCCTTCTCCAGGACGATGTCCGCGACCTCCACGTGCCGCTGCGGATCCTGGTCGAACGTGGACGCGATGACCTCGCCCTTGACGTTCCGCTCCATGTCGGTCACCTCCTCGGGCCGCTCGTCGACGAGCAGAATCAGGAGATGGACGTCGGGGTGATTCGTCGTGATCGCGTTGGCGATCTTCTGCAGCAGGATCGTCTTGCCGGTCTTGGGCTGCGCGACGATGAGGGCCCGCTGCCCCTTTCCGATGGGCGCGAAGAGATCCAGCATGCGCGTGGAATGCTCTCCTGCCAGGGTCTCGAGGTCGAAGGCCTCTTCCGGATACAGCGGCGTGAGGTGCTCGAACGTGGGCCGCTCCTCGAGCTCCGCGGGCTGGCGCCCGTTGATGCTGTTCACCTGGATCAGCGCGAAGTAGCGCTCACCCTCCTTGGGCGGCCGAATCTCGCCATCGACCGTATCGCCAACCTTCAGCGCGAAACGCTTGATCTGGGACGGAGACACGTAGATGTCATCCGGGCTGGGCAGGTAGTGGTACTCGGTGGATCGCAGGAATCCGTAGCCGTCCGGCAGGATCTGCAGGACGCCGATCTTCCGGAGCATGCCCTCGAGGGGCGTCTGG
>JAHEEH010000130.1 GCA_024640835.1 Bacteroidota bacterium | reverse complement strand
ACGGATCGGAGGTCGGGCAGGGACTCGGTGATTTCGTCGGTCACCAGGTGGCACCCCCTTGGGCGGGGCCGCAGCGTGATTTCGTGCTGAAACCAGGACATGTCACCGTGGGAAAGACAGGTCGATCCAGACCGGAAAGTGGTCGCTGCCCGTCGGAGCCTCCGCATCGTACGGCCGATCCACTGCACCGCGGAGGACTTCCAGATCGAGGGACGGAAGGACGTAGTCGACGCGCAGTCCCCATCGGGCCGTGTCGTCCGCGTCGAGCCGGGGGAATGCGGTCACCCCGTCGGGATCGGCGACCGGCGTGAAGACGCCGTTTATCCGCTCGTGGGCAAGCAGCCACGTGCCGACGGGGTTCTCCACGGAGCCGCCCTCGTCGGGATCCGCATTGAGATCGCCCAGAAGGACGAAGGACGCACCGGGCGCCAGCCCTCCGACCTGTCCGGAGTCGTCGACGATGGCCGGATCGTCGTCCAGATAAGTCGCCCAGAACCGGATCTCGTCGTGGTTGCGGAGCCTGTTTCGTCGCTCGGGGCCGTCGAAGGAAGGGGGGGTCGGGTGGCTCGCCAGTACGTGGACGATCGGCCCTGCGGCGGTGAGCACCGGAACGTCCCAATGGCTCTTGGAACTGAGCGGGAAGCGCGCCCAGACCTCGTCGTCGTACCAGGGCAACCCCGTCCCAGGATCCGTGGGGCGAAGAGCGCCCGGCAGTCCGGACCACCGGAAGTCCCGAAACGTCCGCACGGAATCGACGAGAATCCGGTGGTCACTGCGTACCAGGACGGCCATGGCGTACTGCCCCGGAAACGTACCGAATCCCCAGGAATCGTCCCCGTAGGCCCGACCTTCCGGGGTCTGGGCGGCCGGGGAGCCGTCCGCCGAAGCGGATGGGGGCTCGGTCCATTCGGTGACTGTCTGTCCGTTCCGGTTCAGATCGAATCCGCTGGCCCGTCCGGTGTTGGACGGGGCCATGAACGCGATCCACGTGTCGTCACCCGCCAGCAGATCGGCGAAGCGCTGCCCGTTGCTGCCGGGCACGTCGCCGTCCGTCCAGCCGGGGATACCCGGCTCGTCATACGCGATTTCGTTGAGCAGAATGATGTCGGGCCGGATTCGGCGGATGGTTTCCACGGCGCGCTGAAGCCGGGGATGATCCGCCCGAACGAGATCGTCCGTTCGGATGTCCTCGAGATTGAACGTCATCACCCGAAGTGTCGAGGACTCGCGCGATGCGCAGGCGGTGAGCGCGAGGAGAAGAAACGGGAACAGTCTCCTGATCATCGGATGCCCAGAAGCTTGTGGGTCTGCAGGCTGAGACGCCAGTGGGGATGCGCGAGACAATAGGCCACGGCGGCCCGCGTGTGCACGGCGACGTCGGGTCCGTCCATGGGCTGCAGGGAAAAGTGGTCGAACGCCAGATGGGCGAATGCTCTCGGCGGAGCATCGGGCTGGGGGTAGACGAGCTTCAGCTCGTTGCCCTTCTGCACCACGAGCTTCGTTCCCGCCTTGGGGCTTACGCAGATCCAGTCCAGTCCCGACGGCGCCGGGAGCGTGCCGTTGGTCTCGACCGCTATTTCGCAGCCCCTTGCCCGGAGGGCCTCGATGAGCGGAGAATCGAGCTGAAGCAGCGGCTCGCCGCCGGTACAGACCACGAACGGCCTCGGTGGCCATGACAGATCACCGGAGACGGGAGCCGCAACGGGCGTCGCTTCGTCGGCGAATCGGGCTTCCCACGTGCGCAGGACGGCATCCGCGACCCGGTCAGCGGAGTCGAAGCGCCCTCCTCCCGGACCGTCGGTGCCCGCGAAGTCGGTGTCGCAGAAACGGCACGTGGCCGTGGCGCGGTCGGCCTCCCGGCCACTCCACAGGTTGCAGCCGGCAAACCGCAGGAAGACCGAGGCCCGCCCGGCGTGGAAACCCTCGCCCTGAAGGGTGTAGTAGATCTCCTTGACCGAGTACGCCATGGCGACTGTCACCGACGGGACATCGAATCGGCGAGGGCGGCGAGGTCCTTCGGCTCGATCCGGCCGCGCTCCGTGAGATACGCGGTCACGAGCCGCGCCGGGGTCCGGTCGAACAGGGATGCACGCACGGGAGGTCCTTCGGCCCGACCGGGGAAGACGGCGGCCGGCGGAAGGTCCCGAAGCGTCAGCGAGTCATCCTTGCGGAGCTTGTCCACGGAAACGGCGCACAGAAACGGAAGCCCGGCCTCGGCGGCGGCAAGCGCGGCCGCGAGGGTACCGGACTTGTTGACCAGATCCCCTCCGCGGAGGAGGGCGTCCGCTCCGACGAGGACCAGGTCGACGCCCCGGTCCAGGATGGTCTGCGCCACGGAGGAATCCGGAATGCGGATCACCTGGAGTCCCGATTCCGCCCAGCGACGGGCCACCTGGTGCCCCTCGCCACCGGGCTCGGACGCGGCGACGACGATCAGCGTGGGCCTGGGATTGGCCATCTGCACGGCGTCGAGCAGGGTCTCGGAACGGGAGAGCGTGAGGATCCTGCGCCCGGCGATGAATTCCACGGCCGTTGCCGCCGCCGCCGCGTCGGCGTCGTGACCGGCACGGATTCCCGCGTGGGCCTCCCGCTCCACCGCCTCCGCCGACGGGTCGGACGAGGCCCTGGCCATGGCCGCCTCGATCCGGTTCGCCACGGCCGCCATGGCCGGGCGGGATGCCACCAGGCGCTCGGCAAGGGCGCCCAGCACGGTCCAGGCCCTGGGATCCCGGGCCATCCGGGCCTCTCCCGCCGAGTCGCGGAGCACCTGGAGGGCCTCCTCTGCGAGGGCAGACGATCCCCGGGTGCGGTCCAGCGACACGTCCTCCGAGGTCGGAGCGACGCGTCTGTAGGCCTGCCACAGCCCGGGGACGGTCTCCAGTCCCAGCATGCGCGTTGCACTGCCCCAGTCGGCTTCCGCGGCTTCCTCGTTCAAGCGCACGTCCCGCCCGCGGACGTCCCAGAGGAAGGGGTGAACCAGCCACTCTCGCCCGTCGTCTCGCACGACGAGCGCAGCCCCCGCCCGAACCAGGCGGTGCCCTTCCGTGATACCCGTTTCCTCAGCGATCTCCCGCCGCGCATCGTGCTCCGGATCGGGCGTCTGGACGTACCCCGAGATGCCGGCCCAGTGTCCGGCATAGGTCGACGCCGCTGGGCTTCTCCGCACGAGCAGCACGTCGCCGGCATGGCGAAGGAAGCAGGTGACGACGGGAATCGGCTCGGACATGGAGGCGAAGGACGGAACACAGGAAAGTACGACGCACCACTCGGCTCGTTTCTTCTAGAGCCCTTCAACAGGCCGCCGACTAGATTCCCGGTGCGGGCCGGAGTGGTTCCGGCCGGCGCCATACGAGAGGACAGCGCTATGCATATCAAGGGTCATACATTTCTGGTTACCGGAGGCGGCTCCGGACTCGGTGCCGGGACGGCGGCGCGTCTCGCGGGCCTCGGTGCCAACATCGTGGTTGCGGACGTGAACGAGGAGGGGGGCGCGGGCGTGGCCGGCAGCATCGGAGGCGTCTTCTCGCGCACGGACGTCACCGATTCCGCCAGCGTGGAATCGACGATCGCCCTGGCCAGGGAGCGTTTCGGCGCCCTGCACGGCGTGGTCAACTGTGCGGGCATCATCATCGGCCGGCGGACGCTGAGCCGAAAGGGCCCCCACGACCTCGAGAGCTTCGAGAGGATCGTGAAGGTCAACCTCATCGGCACCTTCAACGTGATCCGCCTGTCGGCAGCGCTCATGGCGGAAAACGAGCCGGAGGAGGACGGAGAGCGTGGCGTGATCGTGAACACCGCGTCGGTCGCCGCATTCGACGGCCAGATCGGCCAGGCGGCCTACTCGGCGTCGAAGGGCGGTGTGGTGGGAATGACGCTGCCGATCGCACGCGACCTGTCGTCGAGCGGCATCCGCGTGGTCACGATCGCCCCGGGCGTCATGAAGACGCCCATGGTCGCGGGCATGCCGGACGACGTCCAGGAGTCGCTGGCGCAGCAGATCCCCTTTCCGTCGCGCCTCGGTACGCCGGAGGACTACGCGTTCCTTGCCCAGCACGTCATCGAGAACCGCATGATCAACGCCGAGGTGATCCGCCTCGACGGCGCGATCCGCATGGGGCCCCGATGAGTCCGCGCCGCCCTAGTAGAGCCTGAGCAGCCACTCGATGATGCGTCGGGTCCACGCCGAAAAGGGCGGGTAGAGGAGGTTGAGAACCCCGGGCCGCAGGTGCTGCCGCAGCACGGCCCGATCGTTGGAGAAGGCCCGGAAACCGGCCTCTCCCTTGCCCTTGCCCAATCCGCTTCCTCCGACACCGCCGAACGGCAGGTCGAAGTTGAGGAAGTGGATCAGTGCGTCGTTCACGACGGTGGCCCCCGCGGACGTCGCGTGGCAGAGATGCTCCACGCTTCCGGCCCGGGACGAGAACACGTAGAGCGCGAGTGGCTTGGGGCGCAGGTTGATGTCGCGCGCGACCTCGTCGAGCGCGCGGAAGCGGACGAGGGGGAGGACGGGTCCGAAAATCTCCTCTTCCATCACGCGCGCACCGGCCGGCAGATCACCGAGAACCACCGCATCCGCGGAACGCCCCGACGAGGCGTCCGGATCGCCGGAATGCACGGTCGCGCCCGCACTGACCGCCTCCCTGACGAGGGCGCGCATCCGGTCGGCATGCCGATCGTGAATGAGCGATCCGAAGCCGGGAGACTCCATTCTGCTCCGGGCATCGGCTCCGAAAATCTTCTCGATCTGCACCCGGAGCTCGGCCACGAAACGGTCGTAGACGCGCTCGTGCACGTACACGTGATCGGGCGCCAGGCAGGTTTGACCGCAGTTCGCGAACTTCGAGAACGCGATGACTCGAGCGGCGTGCGGAAGGGAGGCGCTCTCGTCGACGATGGTCGGTGATTTGCCGCCAAGCTCGAGAGTCACCGACGCCAGGTGGTCGGCCGCCGCGCGCATCACGATTCGTCCGACGTGCGCGGAGCCGGTGAAGTAGAAGTGGTCGAACGGGAGTGCGAGAAGCTCGCGCGCAACCTCCGCACCGCCCTCGACCACGAACGCTTCCTCCGGGGGGAGGGCGTCTTCGACCACTTTGCGTATGACGGCCGACGTGGCCGGCGTGAACTCGGACGGTTTGACGATGGCCGGACATCCAGCCGCTACGGCGGACACGAGCGGACCGAGGGTCAGGTTGACCGGGTAGTTCCACGGGGCCATGATGAGGGCCGTTCCCCGGGGCTCGGGCCGGACAAAGGCGGTCGTGCCGGCAAGGTAGAGCGGGGTCCTGACGCGGCGCGGCTTCATCCATCGGCGCAGATTCCGGACGGTGTGGGCCGCCTCCAGCACCACGGGCAGGATCTCCGTCTCGTCGACCGACTCCGGCGATTTCCGGAAATCGGCGTGCAGCGCCTCCTTGACCGCGTCCCGGTGCCGCTCGAGCGACGCGCGGACGTCCGTGATGCGTCGGATCCGGAAGGCGGGCTGTTGCCGCTTCAGAAACGCGGCGTGCTCCTTCTGCAGCTGCCATGCCGCCGCGAGCGGTGCAACCGGATCGGCGATCGGTCCGCCAGGGGCAACCGGAGACTCGATGAGCATGGAGATCGTCCGTCCCGAAATACCGTCGGACAGTATACGCACGGGTCCTCGGAAACGAGGTTCGGGTCAGCGGCGTTTCGCATGACGTTCACCCCGAAACCCATGCCCGGGTCCCTCCGAGATCGCATCGAGGCCGCTCACGCCTTCCTGGCAGGTCGCGTTCGCCGCACGCCGGTGGAGAAATCGCCCCGGCTGTCGGATCGTCTGGGGGTCGACGTTCATCTGAAGCTCGAATCGCTGCAGCTCACCGGGTCGTTCAAGCTTCGAGGCGCCTGGTTCGCGATCCACAGCCTCGGACGGGAGGCAGCGTCGGGTGTCGCCACGTGCTCGGCGGGCAACCACGGGCTCGGGCTCGCGTACGCCGCTCGCGAGGTCGGAGTCCCGGCTCGTGTCTACGTGCCGAGCTCCGTCGACGCGGCCAAGGAAGCGGGCCTCAGGGCTCTCGGAGCGGAGGTCATCCGGTCTCCGTTCGCCGGATTCGACGATACCGAGG
>JAHEEH010000002.1 GCA_024640835.1 Bacteroidota bacterium | reverse complement strand
TGCTCCCACTCCCCGTCGGCAAAACCCTTGAACGTGAGTCCGCCGCAGCCGGCAATGTGCTCCAGGAGCTGTCCGACCGTCATCCAGTTCGATCCGGACGCCGGCTTCCAGCCCAGGTCGTCTTCTTCTACCAGGTCCACCAACCCGTTGGTGGTCCTGTAGGCCTGGGCAAGCTGTTCTTCGATAAGGGGTTTCCAGTTCATGGTGAAACGTCCGATTGGTGATCCGTATATCGATCTCGTTCGGTTCGATATACGGTCCGGCGATTACATGTGCAATATGTGTGCGGTTCTCCCCTACCCCGGGCCGGGCAAACGACCGCTCCTGCTCACGTGGTGGGCGAGACGCGTCGGCTCCGGGAGCCGGTAACGGGGTGCGAGCGCAAGGGTGAGGTCGATCGCATCGCCCAGGGTGACCCGGTGGCCGACACTCACGAACACGGGCTTCACGCCCGTCCTGGTCCGCACGACCGTTCCGAGGAGCTCGTCTCCGTCGAGCAGTGGAGACCGGGATCCCCGAAGGCGCCCGGGCCCGTCATGAGTACCCACGAGGCGGGTCTTCGCCACACCGAAGCACGGCAGGTCCAGGAGAAGTCCCAGGTGGCACGCGAGCCCGAACCGTCTCGGATGCGCCCTGCCGTGTCCGTCGCAGAGGACGACCTGCGGCCGGACCGAAAGGCGTTCCAGCGCGGGAATCACGGCCGGAATCTCGCGGAAGCTCAGAAGACCCGGCACGTACGGGTAGCACACGTCCCCTTCCCACACGGCGTGATCCAGGACCCGGCTGCCGTCGGGCGCCAGGACCACTATCGCGGCCCGGACCCGGCCCGAGCAGACGCTCACGTCCACACCGGCGACGGCGTCGATCGAGGTCGGGAGGGGACTCTCGACCAGCTGTCCTGCCAGCCGACCCTGCACGGCCGCAGCGTCACGGGGAGGGAGATCCCAGGCGTGTTCGTGGTGAAGCGGCCAGTCCACCGTCGTGGTCGTTTGGAGAGCTACGCGGAAGCCCACCATCGGGTCCGGAGCGTCCCGGCGGTGCCGAACTCCGGACCAGCGTGGATACGCCCGGGACGCGCCTCCGTTGTCTGGACGTCGATTCGTTCGACGTCGTCCGTGGAATCGCCCCTCGGGGACCGCCGCAGGCCACACGGGACCTGCCAAAGCGATTTGCGGGCTGCGAAATCCCTGCCCGTTATCTTGGTGGCCGCAATTGGACACCCCTACGCAATGAAGGTATCGGTACTGGGCGCGGGCCTCGTCGGAAGCGCCATAGCAAAGGACCTGGCGGCTGGCGGTCGCTTCGACGTCACGGCGTTCGACGTGTCGGGCGATGTGCTGGGCCGCCTGGAGGGGGTTTCCGGCCTGAAGACCCGCGTGGCCGACCTGTCGGATCCTGCGGCGGTTCAGGGTGCGGTGGCGGAGGCGGACCTGGTTGCGCTCGCCGTCCCGGGCTTCATGGGCTTCGCCACGCTCCGCGAGGTGATTGAAGCCGGGCGGGACGTGGTGGACATCTCGTTCTTTCCGGAGGATCCGTTCGACCTCGACGACCTGGCTCGTGAGAAGGGCGTCACGGCCATCGTGGACGCCGGGGTGGCGCCCGGCTTCTGCAACGTGATCGCCGGTCGTGCCGACACCCGCTGGGACCGCCTGGACCGGTATCTCTGCTACGTCGGCGGCCTCCCGCAGGAGCCGGAGTGGCCGTACGGATACCGGTCGGTCTTCTCGCCCATCGACGTGCTGGAGGAATACACCCGGCCGGCCCGTTTCGTCGAGAACGGTGAGCTCGTCGTGGCAGCCGCCCTCACGGATCGCGAACCGGTCGACTTCGACGGCGTGGGGACGCTCGAGGCGTTCAACACGGACGGGCTGCGCACGCTCGCCGACACCCTCGAGGCGCCCGAGATGAAGGAGAAGACCCTGCGATGGCCGGGGCATGCCGAGCTGATGAAGGTCTTCCGCAGGACCGGCTTCTTCGGCAAGGACCCGATCCGGATCGGGTCCGTGGAGGTCGCTCCCATCGATGTCGTGTCCACGCTCCTTTTCGATGCCTGGAGGATGCGACCCGGCGAGGAGGACGTGACGGTGATGCGCGTCGTGGTCGAGGGGGAATCCGCCGGGCGCGGGCTCCGCGAGACGTGGGACCTGGTGGACCGGTACGACCGGGCGACCCGCACGACGTCGATGGCACGTACCACGGGATACACCTGCACGGCGATCGTCCGCATGCTCGCGGACGGGATCTACCGTGTTCCGGGAATCTCGCCGCCGGAGTTCCTCGGGCGCAGCGAGGCCTGCTGGGATGCCCTCCTGGCCGACTACCGGGAGCGAGGCATCATTCCATCAGTCCGGACAGAGACGCTCTGAGAAGGGTTTCCGGATCGGACTTGAGCCGTTCCAGATCGTCGTCCGGTGTGACGGTCTGCAGACGGGCGAGCCACCCCCCGGCGGTCGGTTCGCGCAGCAGGAGAAGCGGATCCTCGATGACCTTGTGGTTGATCTCGAGCACCCTCCCCCCCAGGGCGGACCAGGCGATGTACCCGTTTCCGCGCAGATCCTCGATACGGGCCAGCACGTCGCCCTGCACCAGCGGATACCCGACGGGCGGCGCATGGACGGCCGCCGGCCGCCCCATCGTCTTCACGTACACGTCGGTCACGCCCACGAACCCGATTCCACCCGGCTCCACGCAGCACCAGCCCTGCACCCCGAACAGGGAGAGGTCCCGGCCTCCCGGGACTCGTGGCCGGCGCTCCGAAGAAGGAAGGCGATAGTAGCGCGCCGCCCTCATCACGACACTGCGCGCCTCCTCGAACGTGAAGGGCTTGGCCAGGAACGTGAAAGCCCCTGCCTGCAGGGACAGAACGACATGGTCCGAGCTCGAGAACCCCGACATGAGCACGACCACGATGTTCGCATCGAGCTCCCGGGCGTGCGACATGAACTCGATCCCCGACATGCCGGGCAGCCGGATGTCGACCACGACCACGCTCGGCTTCACGGTGGCCATGCTCTCGATGCCCGTTTCGGCATCCATCGCGACGGTGACCGAGAATCCCGCGGACGTCAGGACCCGGCGGAGCGCCTCGACGATGACGGGCTCATCATCGATGACCAGGATCTTCTCCGAATACACGGTGGTCATGCACCCTCCCGGATGAGGGGTGAGGAGGGCTGGTCACCCGCGACGGGCAGCGTAACCGTGAAGGTCGTGCCGACCCCCTTCTCGCTCTCCACCTCGATCCGACCGTGATGGGTCTCGATGATGCCCCATACGATCGCAAGGCCCAGACCGTTTCCCTGTTGGCCTTTGGTCGAAAAAAAAGGTTCCCAGATCCGCGACACGTCGGCCGGATCGATCCCCTTTCCCGTGTCACGGACCACGATCTGGACCGCCTCGGAATCGAGCGTGCCCGACGGCGCGGCACGCGCCTCGATGGTCACCGTTCCCCCCTCCTTCCCCATGGCGTCGGCGGCATTGACGAGCAGGTTGACGAGGACCTGCTGGATCTGGTTGGCATCGGCATGCACCGCCGGGAGGTCCTCCTGCAGGTCCAGCAGCAGCCGGATCCTGTGCAGGGAGAACTGGTTGCGGACGATGGAGCCCGCCCGGTAGACGATCTCGCTCAGATGCACGTGGCGCTTCTCCGGCACCGACTGGCGTGAGAAATCGAGCAGGCCCTTCACGATGTCGCGGCACCGCTTGGTCTCCCGGACGATGACGTCCAGGTCCTCCTTCAGCTCGGGCTGATCCGTCGCTTTCGCCTGGAGAAAACTGGCGTACGTGAGCACCCCGGTCAACGGGTTGTTGATCTCGTGGGCGACGCCGGCGGCCAGGCGGCCGACGGACGCCAGCTTGTCCTGCCGGTACAGCTGCCGCTGCGCCTCCGACAGGCGACCGGTCATTTCGTTGAACGATGCGGCCAGGCGGCCGATCTCGTCGTCCGAATTCACCGGAACCCGGTGTTCCATCTCTCCCGCCGCGAGGCTCTCCGTCGCTTCCGACAGCAGGGCCACGGGCTTCAGGACAAGCTGCTTCACCAGCAGCCAGATGATGAGACTGATCGTGATGACCGCGGCGACCATGAGCAGCATCAACACCATCCCGGATTCCCGCTGCTGACGATCCGCGGCGCTCAGGGGGACCGTGATGTCGAGCACGCCCAGAACCGTCTGTTCCTGACCGTGCGAGTGGCAGGCGGCGCTCCAGCAACTCTCTTCGTTGTAGATCGGGTTGATGATGCCGAGCATCCTACCCGATCCGTTGGTCTCGAATATGCGGGTGCGCTCCCGAATGGACAGGTTCTCGAGCGGCCTGTCGGCGGCGTGGCATGCGTAGCACGCCTCCGCGTTCATGTCCACGAGATGACCGATGTCCGAGGAGTCGGTCGAGAGGATGATCTCGCCTTCCTTGTTGAAGATCCGGACCTTGTCGATGCCCTCCTGCCGTCCGATCGTGGAGATGATCTGGTGAATCGACTCCCGCTGGTTCAGGAGCATGTCGTAGCGCGTCGAGCTCTTGACCGTCTCGGAAATCTGCTGGGCGAAGGCCTCGGCATCCGCGATCGCGAGACGCGAGTACGAGTTCAGGATCAGGTACGCGGCAACGCTGGTCACCACCGCCGCAGAGAGGCCGACGGCTCCCATGAGCTTGTAGCTGATCCGGGATCGCATCTACGAGGGCTTGTCGGCTGCGTTCAGGTACCGGACGAAGAAGATGAACAGTACCAGGAAGCAGATGAGCAGCAGGTACTCCAGTCCCTTCGTCTCGAAGATGTTGACGTAGGTGTACGTTTCCATGGAGCTCAGTCGCTGTCGATGGCCGGGGCCGGCCGGTTGTTGGTGCCGGGATACACGGGCATGCGGGTCACGACCCAGCGGAACACCCAGATCTCCAGGAAGATGATCATGAGCGTGACCACGATCTCCTGCCAGGACGGGATGTAGTGAACCGGGGCCTGCCAGTTGAACGCGATCACGGAGATGTTGAGGCGATTGACCACGATCCCGATCAGCGTCAGCACGGCGGCCACCTTGATGATGCCCAGGCTCCGGTGGCGCGCACCGAAGGCGTAGAGAATGCACGGCAGAAGCACGAGGCCGAGCACCTCGACCAGGAACCACCAGCCCCACGGCGTATCCAGCTCGCTCCAGTGTCCCTCGTGCAGGAAGACCAGCAGCTTGAAGAAGTAGTAGACGAACATGGCGATCGCCGCCCCCTTCGCCAGGCCGAAGACGAGGTTGTCGTGCCCACCTGCCTTGTCGCCCAGGTACTCCTTGAGCACTTTCTCGCTGATCGTCCCCTCGAAGATGATCATCGAGAGCCCGGCGAAGATGCTGGAGACGAAGAAGAGGATGGGAATGAACTCCGTGTACCAGAGCGGGTGAATCTTGGCCTTGGCCAGCAGGAACAGCGCTCCCAGGCCCGACTGGTGCAACATCGACAGCGTGATGCCGAAGATGACGGCGGCGAGCGTCATGGCGTGCAGGAGGCGGCGGGCCTTGCGCGCCCCCAGCCATTCGGCGACGGCCGGTGAGAACTCGATGGCCTCGGCGATCATGTACAGCAGGAAGTGCCAGGCCACCAGGAAGAGCACCGAGTTGTATCCGAAGCTGTTGCCGATGATCGGGTTCACGATGTGCCACGGTCGGCCCAGGTCGAGCACCAGCGCGCCGGCGTAGAAGAGGTAGGCCAGGAAGCCGTTCAGCACCGTCACCCGGACGATGGGCCTGTACTTCTCCTCCTTCATCACGTACACGACGAAGGTGATCACGTACGCCCCACCGGCAAACGCGACGCCCGTCACCACGTCGAAGCCGATCCAGAATCCCCACGGAAAGGCCTGGGACAGGTTGGTCACGCTGCCCAGCCCCTGCGTGAATCGGAACCAGAGGATCACGAGCCCCACGATGATCACGGGAATCGAGATCACGTTGAAGGGCGTGAGCCAGCGCCCACGAGGCTTCATCTCGGAGAGGATGAAGCGCAGCCGGCCACCGGAGACGCCTGTAGATGCCTCGGCCATTTCACTCGCTCGTTGAAGGGTTCTCGGGGGAGGGAACGTGCTCGGCTCCGTTGGGCGCTCCGCGCACGGCCTCGGTTCGGGCGGCCAGGAGATTCAGCCCGTACAGGAGGGCCGGCATCCCGAAGAAGACCACGGGGACGGCATACAGGAAATCTCTCGTGTACTCGGGATAGGGCGTCACGCCCAGGTCCGTCCTGAATCCGATCTGCTCGAAGGGCACCGCGGACAGGTACAGCCAGCCCGTGCCTCCGGCCTCGAACTCCCCGTAGATCTGGTGCACGTAGCGCTCGGGATGCGCGTAGATGCGCGTGCGGGCGATTTCCATGAGCTCGCGCTTGGTGCCGAACATCAGCGCGTCGGTCGGGCAGGAGGCCACGCAGGCCGGCTTTTCTCCTCGCTCCAGCCGCTCGTTGCACAGGTTGCACTTCTGGATTCGTGGATTCCATTCGTCATACTCGAACTTCGGTATGTCGAAGGGGCACGACACCATGCAGAACCGGCACCCCATGCACTTGTCGCCGTCCCACGTGACCGGACCACGCGCGGTCTTGGCCATCGCGTTCGTCAGGCAGGCGGCGGTACACGCGGGCTGCCAGCAGTGCATGCACTGCTTCTTGACGAAGACCTCGCCCGAGTCGGTCTCGAAGCGGTTGACCACAGTCCACGACGTCTCGCTCGTCGTCCGGACAGCCTCGAGCGCCCCGTCGTCCTGGACGTCCGGAACGGGCAGGTTGTGGGCCAGTGCGCACCCGATCTCGCAGGAGCGACATCCGATGCACCGCGTGGTGTCGACGAGGACGCCGACGAATTCCTCGGGATCCGTGTCATGCTCCTGGGCCCTGGCGCTCCTGGCGCCGGTCGCCGCGGCACATGCCACGCCCGCAGTCTTCAGAAAGTTGCGTCTGTCCATGGCTCCTGGATCCGGGCGTCACTCCTCGATGGACGGCCCGTCGTGGCAGAATGAGCAGTTCTCGGCCGCGTCGACTCCCGTGCCGCTGTCGTGGCACTCCCAGCAGTTCTGGTGGATGACCACCTTGGAACTCAGGGTCTCGTCGGCGCTGTCTCTCGGATTCGACGGATGGCAGTCACCGCACGCCTGCGGATCGAGAGACACCTCGGTATCCGACTTGTGGCAGATCGTGCAGTCGATCCAGAAATCGTCGAAATAGTCCGCGTGCGGCATCTGCAGCCGCAGGGCGTTGGTCTCGTGGTGGCAATCCTCGCAGGCGATTTCGAGATCGTCGATATGGAAATCGTGCGGGAACTCCACCTCACCCCATCCCCCGAAATTCCCGGGGTCGCCGGGCCTGGCGACGGCCCGGGTGACGTCCTCGGCCGCCGCCTCGTCCTGCGCGGGCAGGAATCCCGGCACGGCAACGACGGCCACCAGCAGCAGGCCGACCAGGACCGTCCAACCGGGCGCCCTCAGGCGCGGACGAGCGTGCGCGTGATCGCGTCCCATGATGCTTCCTCCTCGGTCTTGGACCCCGCGGCGGCGTCACCGCCCTTCCGCAGCGATTCGTAACGTTCGATTTCCTCCTCGTACCAGGCCGTCGCAGTGGCTCCGATCCGGAGCCCCGGGAGGTCTCCGGGCAGATCGGACGGCTCGATCCAGCACATCCACCCGGCCTCGTACGGCCTCAGGTTCACCATCTCGGGTCGATGATCCAGCTCCTCGTTCACCGCGATCACGCGTCCGGACACGGGCGCGGGAAACCGGACCTGGTGGCCGTCGCGGGTCAGGGTCAGGAGGGGCCGGCCCTTCACGACGAGGGTCCCCGGGACCGGAAGCTCCAGGTCCTGGACCGGTCCGAAGATCTTCTGCGCGAAGTCGTCGACGCCCGCCTGGAGCAGACCATTCGCGAACAGCCCCACCCACACATGATCCTGCGAGATGAAGAGACCGGAGGGCACGTTGAATTCGTGGGGCGATGCCGAGCTGCCGGCCGACGGCGTCACCAGGTGGACGTGCGGCCTGAGGGCGCGCTCGATCCGGTCCTGCCTGCGAAGGAGCGACCGGTTGGCGAAGGCCACCAGCTCCTCGGCGGTGAACGGCTTCTGGACGTAGTCCATCGCCCCGTACTTCATGGTCTCCACCGCCGTCTCGATGGTCGCATACCCGGTGATCACGATCACGTCGACGTCCGGGCGCAGGTGCTTCACGCCCTTCACGACCTCCACCCCGTCCATTCCGGGCATCTTCAGATCGGTGAAGACGAAATCGTAATCTCCGGAACGGACCAGGTTCAGGCCCTCCGGACCCGTTTCCACCGTGTCGACGGCGAATCCGTCCAACACCAGGATCTTGCGGAACGAGTCGAGAATGATGGCCTCGTCGTCGACGGCGAGAATGCGGGCCTTGGGCTCGTCCACCGACACGCGCTTCAGGCTCGGGGTGTCCTCGGACACATCCAGGCGCAAACCCGTTTCGAGCGCTTCCTCCCGCTCCCTGCGGATGCGCGTGGCAGCCACCCGGCGCAGGATGAACCGGATGACCAGGTCGACGACCACGAAGGCGACGACCGTGATGATGACCATTGCGGCAACCATGACACGTACCCCTGCTATGTCTGGCGCGGCTCCTCGGAACCCTCCGATTGCCGCGGGTTGGTTCAGCATTTTTCTGCAGAGCATGCAGGGCGGATGCCCCGTCGGTCACGCTCCGACTGCCGCCATGGTACGCCCGGAGCGAAACGGGGCCTGTAGTCCGTTGACGGCACGCGATGTGGGTGTCGGGGGCCGCCCGCGGCGCCATGAAATGCCCGTTCGCGCTACGGGCAGACGGCATGTCGCGTGAGCGACCTGCCCCGACAGATCGTCGCATTCGGCGTGGGTCCGCTTCGGGGTTCCCCCACGACGCCCTGCTCAGGATCCGTCGGCGCCGCCGTTCGTTGAGAACGGCGCATCTTCTCCGCTCCCGATGGCTCCTGGCCTTCGCCCGTCAACACTTCTGCCGCTCGTGATCGTCCTCGCCATCGCGAGACCTGCTGCGGCACAACCGGATCCGGCGGGAGCCCTGCGTATCGAGAGCCCTTCGGCCGGCAAGGCCTTCGCCATGTCGCTGGTGCTCCCGGGTTGGGGACACCGGTACGCCAACGGGGGACGATGGGGCGGCGGCGGGACGTTCTTCGCCCTTACCGATGTCCTGCTCTGGACCGGACTTGCCGGCACCGTGTGGAGACGCAACCACGCCATCACGAGCTACGAGACCCTTGCGGTGATGGGCGCCGGTGCCGACATGGAGGACAAGGACCGGCTGTTCGCGCTGCGCCTGGCGGGGTACCGCTCGGTGGACGAGTTCCGGGAGGTCTCTCTCCGCAATCGTGCCTGGGAGAACCTGGCCTATGCGGACGATCCGGCCAACTGGTGGTCCTGGACCGACGAGGCGGACTACCTCCGCTTTCGCGAGCTGCGGGAGGACAGTGAATCGTTGGGGCGTCGACGGACCGCCCTAATTGCCACGCTCGTGGCCAATCGGCTGCTCTCGGGTTTCCTGGCCGCCCGTTCCGCCCGGAACCGTGGCGGCGTCGACGTGGCGCTTGCGCTTCGTCCGGTGCGGAGCAGTTCGCTGCCCGCGGTCGACCTCGCGCTTCGATTCTGATCGCAACGGCGTCGAGGTCCGGATGGCGGCGTGAGTCCCGCCGTCCGGAAATGCCTTCCTTCGCGCGGCAGCCCTTTCCTACCCGGCGCTCCGGAAGGGACCCCTCGCCCCCTCCCCGTTCGACCACAACGGACGCAGATCCAGCATGAGAAGTGCCGAGATCACCGTCTGGCCGGGGAAGGAAGGCATGGACGTGGAGTAGACCTCCTGCACGCCGATCGTGGCGTCATATCCCAGGGACCGCGCGAGCCGGTGTACGTCCGTGCAGATGTCCCGAAGCGCCTTTCCCGTGCGGTAGGACTCGTTTGCGCACTCCGACAATTGCCGCTCGGCCGAGGGATCGTCGACCGTCAGGACCTGGATCACGGGCGGGAATCGCCGGGCGACCGGCACCGGGTGCGAATGACGAATACGACCCGACACCGCCCCATCGCCTCCCGGCGGACGGGTGTCCAGCGATCTGGGACCGGTGATCTGGAGCTTCATGTCGACCTCGGTGAGGGTGCGGCCCGGGAGGTGTGCCAAAAGTGGGCCAATTCCGCACAGGACCCGGAATCCTGGCCGTACGGGAGGCGCCCCGGCGGGCGCTCCTGCCACCCGGACGCCACGGCAGGGTCTCGGTGCTCCGCGACCGGCGACCTCACGCTTGACCCGCGCCCGGTGAGAGCGGTATCTTGATTGTTCTGGGCACGGGTCCTTAGCTCAGTTGGTTAGAGCGCTACGTTGACATCGTAGAGGTCGATGGTTCGAGTCCATTAGGACCCACGGAAGCCCCGATTCCACTCAGAAATCGGGGCTTCTTCGTTCTGCGGAGGATCCGTACGGCAGCGCCCGCAGGCGCGTCCGACGATCTCCGACGACCCGAAGACCCGTCCGCTACCTCAGGGTTCGCCGGACTCCGAGCGAAACGCTGCCCTGGTCTAGGAGCATCGCGTCGAATTCGGCCAGCGCCTGGTACCGCCCCACCGGGTACGATATCCCGACGACGGTCGTCAGCAGCACGATCGAACCGCCTCCGAACGCCAGGGTCGGTCCCGCCGCACCATAAACGGCCAGCCCGTTGGCCGATGGGAACTCCAGGTAGGTGCCGACGAGGCCGTTGAGATACACGCGGGTGTCGGATCCGAATCCGACGGAAAGGCCGGGAAACAGCCTCACGTGCGAACTTCGCCGCCCGAATTCAGCGCGGACGTGAATCAGGGCGTTGTGGGGCGTCGACAGGCCGTATCCGAGCGATCCCCACAGGGCCGTCGGACGATACGGATCCCATGGAAACGCCCCCGCAGCATCAACCCCGGCGGCCGAAGAATCGGTTCGGACGCTGTCTGCCGGGACGCGATCCGGGACCGGCTCCGTCGGCTGCGGCTGCGCCTGCTCCCGCGCTTCCTGTTCGCGACGCCGCGCGTCCTCCCGGGCCTCGCGCTCCAGGCTGCGAAGGCTCTCCTCCAGGCGGTCCACGCGATCCTGCAGCCGACTCCTTTCGTCCCGCAATTCCTCCCGCTCCCGCTGTCGGACGACTTCCTCGTCCTGCAGACGCCCTTCGAGGCGATCTCGCGCCTCCTCGGCCTGGACCGCACGGGCCTCGGCGGCCTGCAGGCGCTCCTCCAGTTCCGCGACACGGCGGTCGGGGGCGACCGCGCGCTCCTCGGCGGCCTGCAGGCGCTCCTCCAGTTCCGCGACACGGCGGTCGGGTTCAACCTCCAGCGCGTCGGTAGCCCGCACACGCGCCTCGAGATCCGCCACCAGGCGCTCGGCCTGGACCGCACGGGCTTCGGCAGCCCGCACACGCGCCTCGAGATCCTGAATCAGCGCCCGGTCGGCCTGCCCGGCCGGCGCGGCGTCGACCACTCCCGCGTCCGGCGGGGCGATCCCCGGTTCGACCGGGATCGGCGCGTCGACACCGGTCCTGCCCGGAACCGAGGACACGGGGGAAACCGAATCCGCCGGCGCGAGGACTGCGGCAGCCGAATCGGCCCGCGATATCAGGGCATCCGCAGCTGACGGCCGTGCCGATCCTGCTTCGTCCGTGAAGGTGCGGTACGTGCCGGTATCGGGATCCAGAAGCATGACCTGGCTGGTCCCGGGCCGGAGGGGCGATGCGGGGTCCGGCCGCCCGAAACGGATGTAGATCTCGCCTTCGGACGGCACCGGGATCGTCATCCACCTTCCCTGCCCGTCCGGGGCCTGTCCCACGGGTGCAGCAACCGCTGCCGAATCGGCGGCCGGTGCCTCCCGGAGCGCCAATGCGAGGGAATCCGCCCTGGCCTGCGCGGCCCCGAGGGCGGTCTCGAGTTCCGCCTGCCGGAGGCGGGCCGCGTCATCACGGCGCGCCGCTTCCTCCGCCTCCGCCTCGCGCAGAAGCTCCGCGGGCGACTTTCCGCCTCCGATTCCCACGGAGATACCGGCGGAGAACATCCAGTTGGACGTCACGGACTCGGGCGTCGAGATCTCCCCGGTGCCCTCGGACGCGATCAGGAGGGTCCGCGCGGCCCCGTGAAGCAGAATCGACCGGGAAAGCGGCAGCTGGATTCCACCACCGGCCAGCGCGAACGGCTGGTCCTCCGGCACGATGCCACCACGACCCGTGTAGTCTCCGCGCACGTCGAGCAGCCCGCCGCCCAGCGACAGGAACGGACGCATGCCGGAATAGTCGGTGGTGAAATTGAGCTTGATCTCGCCCCCGTAGGCCTGCAGATCTTCGAAGGATACCGGGGCGCTCGAAGCGCCGCGCCAGTAGAATCCCCGAAGCCCCACGTAGGGCCCGAGATCGATACCGACGTGCGCCCCGACCAGGGTCTGCCTGCGGGGGAAGGCCAGGGCCCGGTCGAACGAGACCGTGCCCACGAACGGCTCGACGACCAGGGAGAGTCCCCGCAGGCCTGACTTCATCCGCTGAAGCATGGCCCGGTCTGCCGCGGTGAGACTGTTCTCGGGCCGCCCGCCGAGAAACACCGTCAGGCCCGCGCCGATGGCGTAGTCGCGGACGGTGACCCGCCCGAGATCGCCGGATTCCAGGGACTGGGTCACCTCCTCCGACAGGAATGCCGTGGCCGGCACGTAGCGGTAGGCTTCCGTGGACGCCTGCAGGGTCAGTGCGATGCGGTTCCGGAGTCGATACCGTACGCCGATCGCCCCCCGTGCGAGAATCGACTCGGTCACCGGAAGACCATCGACATCCAGCCGCCTGATACCCGTTCCGAAGACCAGGAAGGGACTCAGCGACCGCCTCGAGAGATTCAATCGCAGCTCTGCACCGTATCGGTTGACCGTGGCGCTCCGCGCCGGCTCGTCCGCGAGGGCCTGCATCAGCGCTGCCGACAGGTCGGGAATGGATCCGGTCGCCAGGTCGACGTTTCGGGCCTGCGAGGCGCTCCCGGTAAGCACGACAAACGACCCGAATCCGATACCGACGCGAAGGGACGGGGCGAAGTGGGCGTCCAACCCGGCTCCATCGTCGGGGAGGACCCGCTCGATTCCGGGAGTCACCGTGTAGTTGAGGCCGGAGATCTGTCCCAGGCAGGGCATGACGGCGGTGCCCACCAGAACGACAGCGACTGCAAGGCTCTTCAGGAACGGGCGGGAATACATCGGGGAAATGTGCGGTATTGACGTGGACGAGGCCCGGGCGGATCGCCCTCACGGCCAGGCCTGAATGTAGCGCCGCCAGCCGGCATGGCCTCACGGCAGCGTACACCTCGAACGGATGCCGGGGCCTCCGGGTCCCGACTCTGCCGCGCGCCGGATTCCCGTATCTTGCGGGACCTCGCGCAGCCGTGCGTGCCCTCGACGGGTGCGGACCGATCCCGTCGGATCGGCACCGCGCAGGCTCGATGCGCCTCGGCGCGGGGCGGGCGACGGCAACCCGTGTCCCCTCTACATCCAGCCGACTACCTGCATGGCCCTCCACGAGCCTCACAAGATCAAGACGGTGCGGCTGCTCTCGCAGCCCGGGATGGACGAGCGCAAGGAGAACCTCGCGGACGTCCAGTTCAACGTATGGCACCTGACGCCCAGCAAGGTGAACTTCGACATGTGCTCCCTGGGCACCAGCGCCTTCAGCCAGGATCAGCTCGCTGGTCAGCTCGTCGGAGACGAGGCCTACGCCGGATCCCGGAACTTCGAGGCCCTGGAAGCGGCCGTGGGCAGGGTGCTCGGCCATTCCTTCGTCTGCCCTGCCCACAACTATCTCGGGGCGGTGAAGCTGGTCGTCTCGACGATGGTTCCGAAGGGTACGGTCCTGCCGGGCAACGCCCGGTCGAAGCTGGACATCCTGGAACCCATGGGAATCGGTCATCGGGACGTCCGCGATGCCGATGAACCGGTCTTCACCGGCAACGTCTGCCTGGCCCGTCTGGAGGAAGTGCTCCGCTCCGACGAGGTGGCCCTGGTCGGGATCCAGGCCTTCGCGGATGGCCAGCATCCGTTCAGTCTCGAGAACCTGAAGGCCGTCCGTGCGCTGGCGGACCGGTACGGCAAGCGGCTGCTCTGCGACGGCTCGCGGGTGATCGAAAACGCCTGGTACGTCCAGAAGCACGAGCGGGGGCGGTCGCACCAGTCCATCGCCGAGCTCGTCCGGCAGATCGCGAAGACCTGCCATCTCTTCGCGGTCGACGGTGCACAGGATCCGAAGTGCAACACCGGCGCTTTTCTGAGCACGGACAATCCGGCCGACTACGAGCTGCTCATGAACGAGGTGGTCGTCTTCGAGGGTCTGCACACGTATGGGGGCATGGCCGGACGGACCATGGAGGTCCTCGCGCGCGGCCTTCTCGAGATGTGCGACGAAGCGGAGGTCCAGTGGGTGATGCATCAGACCGAGCGGTTCACCCGTCGACTGCGCGACGCCGGGGTGCCGCTGGAGCGCGGATGTGACGGGGCGTATGTCCGGGCGGACCAGTTCCTGCCGCACGTGGATGCCCACCAGCAGGACACGTTTTCGGCCGCCCTGTACCTCTCGTCCGGAATACGTGCGGTGGCGACCGGACTGGTCGGACGCGACAGCCTGGTTCCGGTCCAGATTCCCAGGCTCGCCATGACGAACGAGCAGCTCGACCAGGTCGCCGATGCCATCGCGAGCCTCCACCGCCAGGCGTCACGCGTCACCGGGCTGAGGGCGACCGCCACGGGCGTGTGGCGGGACCAGATGACCTACCACTGGGTGTTCCCGGATCTCGAACCCAGCCCGTTCGACACCTTTCCCTACGAGATCCACACGATCGAGCGCGTGGGAGGCCTCACCCGGGAACAGCGGCAGGAGGCCATACTGGCGGCCGGCTACAACACGTTCCTGCTCCGTTCGGCCGACGTCACGATCGACCTGCTGACCGATTCGGGGACGACCGCCATGAGCTCCGACCAGTGGGCGGCCTACGACGGGGCACGCGCCAGCGCCGTGAGCAGTGACGAGTACAGGCGGATGACGTCCGTGCTGCGGGGGATCACGGGATATGAGTACATCATCCCCACGCACCAGGGCCGCGCCGCGGAGCACATCCTGAGCCAGGTCATGATCAGGCCGGGTCAGCTGGTGCCCGGCAACATGTACTTCACGACCACGAAGCTGCACCAGGAGCTGGCCGGTGGTGTGTTCGTCGACGTGATCGTGGACGAGGCGAGCCAGCCGGAGAGCGACTTTCCCTGGAAGGGCAACATCGACCCCGACAAGTTGAAGGCCCTGGTCGACGCGCACGGAGCCGAGGCCATCGCGTACGTCTCGTTCGAGCACTCCGTCAACATGGCCGGCGGGCAGCCGGTCAGCATGGACAACATGAAGGAGGTGTACGCCTACTGCCAGGCGCAGGGGATTCCCGTGTTCTTCGACGCGACGCGGCTGGTCGAGAATGCCTACATGATTCAGCTCCGGGACGGTCGGTACCACGGCTCGCGGATCCGGGACATCCTCCGCGAAATGATGCTGTACGGGGACGGCTGCACGGTGAGCGGAAAGAAGGACTTCCTGATCAACATCGGCGGGGTCCTGTGCTTCCGCGACAATGCCGAGTGGGCGGAGAAGGCGGAGGCCATGCTGCGCATCTACGAGGGAAACGTCACCGACGGAGGGCTGGCCACGGCGGACCTCGCGGCCATCGCGCGCGGTGTCGAGGAGATGATCGACGACCGCTACATCCGGTCCCGCGTAGGCCAGGTCCAGTTTCTCGGCAGGCTGCTGCTGGATGCGGGCGTGCCCATCGTCACCCCTCCCGGCAGCCACGCGATCTTCCTCGATGCCAGGCGCTTCCTGCCCCACATCGATCAGAGGGAGTACCCCGCCCAGCGACTCGCGGCGGAGATCTACGTGGAGAGCGGGGTCAGGGCCATGGAACGCGGAAACGTGTCCAAGGGGCGCAATCCGGAAACCGGGGAGGAGTACCTGCCCCAGCTCGAGCTCGTGCGACTGACCATCCCGAGGCGGGTGTACACCAACGACCACATGAGGGCCGTGGCCGAGGGTGTGGCCCGGGTATACGCCCGCAGGGAGACGCTTCGCGGGCTGAAATTCGTCTACGAGCCGGAGAAGCTGCGCTTCTTCCAGGGGCGCTTCGAACTGCTCTGAGAACCGGAATCCGTTCCGGGCCGTCGTCGGGGTGAGGAGCGGGCGGCGGTCTACCGGAACACCGACAGGCTCGTGATCGCGACGTCGGCGCCGTCCGATGCCTCGTACGGCTCCCCGCGCACGACCAGTCGCAACTGGTGCTCCCTGTCCTCGAGGCCGAATTCGTGCCAGATCGCTTCGCCGAGCTTGACGTTCGGCTCGTCGGGGTAGACGTCCACGGTCCGGGAGAAGGTGCCGTCCAGGTAGACGTCGGCCTTCCCGCCCGTCGGCAGGTACCAACCCGTCAGGATGGCGCCCGTGCCCCGGAATCGCACGGTCATCTCCGATCCGGTCGTCGACGAGGCCCGGCTCGTCCTCTCGGCCCCCCAGAGCGTGATCGTCCTGGCCGCCCAGTCTCCCGTCCACGACCACGCGGGGTCGTCCACCGGAATGCTGCGGGCCGGCACCCCGTAGTCGTCCCACACCCCGTACGGGGCCGGAAGAGGCGTCTGCAGACGGACGATCAGCGTGTCTCCGTCCCGTCGCCCGCCGTTCCGCTCGACCATGGCCACGGCACGCCGGACGGAGCCCTCGACCAGTGATTCGAACGTGTCGTCGGTGTAGCTGAACGTCCTCCCGGCGATGGCATCGAAGCCGGACGTGAATCGGCCGGGGATCGCCCCGTATCCCAGGACGACGCCCAGTACACCGGCCGCCGTCGCCGGATTGCAGTCGGAGTCCTGCCCTGCCCGGGTCGCGATATCCATGGTCCGGGCGAAGTCGCCGCCTCCGTACAGCAGGCCCAGGGCGACGTAGGCCCCGTTGATCTTCGCCTCGATGTTGAACGGCCCGAAGGCTCCCTCGGGGCATGATTCGTTCCTGTCCCACCGCTCCTGGATCATGTCCCAGGCGGCAATCCAGTGCTCCGGGTGGTCACGGGCGAAATCGAGGACATCGGTGATGAGCCGGGCGTACGGACTCTCCACGGGGAGAACCGCCAATCCCGCCTCGACGATGCGCCGCGGATCGCGCTCGAAGAACGCGGCCGCGTACATCGCGCCGACGAACAGCCCCCCGTACAGGCCGTCGCCGTGGTTCATCAGCGTCCCGGCTCGCAGTCCAAGCTCGTTGGAGGCCCTGGGCATCCCCGGTGTGGCCAGTCCGATGAAATCCGCCTCGATCTGGAAGTCGATATCGTTGGCGTGGACGTTGAACGTCGGCGTGCCCGCCAGGGACGCAGGGACTCCCCGCCTCAGCGCCCGGCGCGCCGCGAGGTTGGCGTGCCACAGATCGTACTGCGCGTCCCGGAAGTAGGCGCCGAAATCCTCGGTCGTGGCGTCGAGGCCCCGCTCGTCCAGGACGCGGGCCAGCGTGATGTCGACATAGATGTCGTCCTGGCCCAGCGCGTTTTCGATCCGGTCCGGGGTCCATTCCGGCAGCTCCTCTTCCGGAACGATGCGGCCCAGGTACCGGAATTCCGTGGGCGCACCGAAGCTTACGCCGATCATCTGTCCGGCCCACCCGCCCCGGATCTTGTCCTCGAGGTCCTGCATCGAGATGCGGGCCCAGTCCCCGGGGGGGGTGTCGAGGGTCGGGGCGTCCTGCCGTTGCGGCGCGGTCATGCATCCGGGCGTCGCGGGAAGGACCGCCGCGAGGACCACCAGGAAATACGGGGAGCAGGTCTTCGGCATGTGGGCATCGAGGGAAGTCCGGGGGTCGTCATGCGGAACGCTAATGGACAGGCGTGCTCCACACAAGTGCCACGGGTCGGTCGCCGCGCGAACATCCGGACCCTCGCCGCCCCGTCCGCGTTTGCCCGCCCCATGCGAAGCGAGATCTGGCACGACGTCCACCGACTGCACGGTGAGGGCCTTTCCACCGAAGCCATCGCGCGGGCTCTCGGCAAGCCGGCCTACCGCGTGTTCCGGCTGCTCACCGAGTCGGGGGCGATCGATCGGCAGTACGAGCACGGCATCCGGGACTACCGGCTGCTGGAGGACTACCGCGAGGGCCTGACCCAGCGCGAGATCTGCGAGAAGCACCACGTTTCGCCCAGCATCCTCCAGAAGGTCCTCCGCGTTCACGGCGAGCCGCTTCGCCCGCGGAAGCCCGCCCTGGACCCCGACGTCGTCCGCGCGGTCGTGGCAGACTACCTGGACTCGGATCTCACCCGGGAGGAGATCTGCGCGGATCACGGCATCACGAACGCCGTGCTCGAGCGGATCCTGGAGGAGGAGGAGATCCCGCGGCGGACACCTCCGGTGCCGGGAGGCCGCCGGAAGATCGGGTGGGGCCCGTGACGGGGGGGTAGATGCAGTGCGCGGGCGCACAGACGTGGAAGGTGTCGTCGCCGCCGTCCTGTCCCGCGCTCCGTCCTCCGTCTACGGTGCCGTCCTCGCAACGCGGAAGCCGAGCCAGTCTACCGCCCCTTCAGGTATGATGCCCTGGTGGGATCCGGACCTGAAGACGGACTCCGAGTCGCCGAGTGACCATCCGCCACCTCGCGCCACGCGGTAGATGCCCGACGAGGGTCCGGGAGGGTCGGATGGAGGGCTCTCCGCATAGTAGGAGGACGAGTACCAGTCATGAATCCACTCCCAGACGTTGCCGTACACATCGTGCAGGCCCCAGGGGTTGGGCAGCCTCGTTCCCACATCTCGCGTCCTTCCGGGACGGTTGGCGAACGACCAGGCGAAGTCGGAGAGGCGTCCCGGATCGTCCCCGAAGAAGTACGTTGTGGCCGTGCCAGCCCGCGTGGCGTATTCCCACTCCGCTTCGGTAGGCAGGCGATATCCCTCGCATGCGTAGATGTCGCCACCGGGTACCCCTCCGCTCTCATCATAGCAGGGTGCAAGGCCCTCACGGACGGACAGCGCATTGGCAAAGGCCACCGCGTCAAACCACGACACCTGCTCCACGGGCCTGTGGCGCACCGTATCCGCGTAGCTCGAGAAGTTCGACGGGTTCACCCCCATCACCTCGAGGTATTCGGCCTGGTTCACCTCGTGTTTCCCGATCTGGAAGTTCCGCGTCAGGGAGACCTCGTGTACCGGAGTGGTCACCGAGAGGGTGTCCCCCATTTCGAACGAACCGGCAGGGATCACCACGAGCTCCATCCCGACGGTGTTCGTGACCGAGACGGGCATCGAGCCCGCGTCGGAGGCCAATTCCTCCTCGATGCTCGCGAGGACGGGAGAGTACGAAGGCACGCCCTCGTCAAGCACGGAGACATCGAAGCTCCCCCAGGCTGCGACTCCCCCGGCCATCGTCCACGCCCACCCGGATTCCGAGGCCGTGCCCTCCTGCCGCAGGTAGGGTTCGAACGCCATGGTGGGCCCGGCAACGCCGTAGAACTCCACGTCGACTCGAGGCCTGACGTAGCCTCTCAGTGTCGTGGCAGAGAACGGGTTCCAGCGCGGGGTGTGCCCCTGGAAGGAGGTCTGTCGAGTGTCGACCGTTACCCATGATCCGGAGGCGCTGTCGTACCGCGCGCCGACCTGGAGATCGACGCCGGCATCGAGTCCCGGTTCGAAATACAGGGCCGGACCTGTGTCGACGTCGAAGCCGGCGACGATAGTCAGTTTCACGATTTCGACGACCGGCACGGGGCCGACGAACTGCCGTACCACGCGCCGAGCCGAGAATATGGGCACCTCGCCCTGCTGGACGAAGGGGGCGTCCGACTGCGTGGCGACGTCGAGCACGAACGAGAGCTCTCCATTCACGACGGCGCCGAAATCCACGACGGAGCCGGACCGGATCCTTGTGGACAAATCGATAGTAGGCTCGAAAGTCAGGCCACCCGAAGAAACGAACACGCGCTTCCTCGGCCCGAAGTCGACCTCGAAGTCGCCCTCCCACAGCGTGAGGCCTTCGAGACAGAACAGCGAGAGGCCCTCCTCGCAGAAGGCCAGGCCATCCGCCGTGTAGTCGATCGTCCAACCCTGACGCTTGCCGGCGGCACCGAAGGAGATCGTCGACATCAGCACGCCGCGCTCGATGGCATCCACCAGCGTCGCCTGCTCCGTGACGACGCGTGCGGAATCCACGTCCGCATCCACGCTGATGACGCGACGCAGAAAGCCGGTCCCTCCTTGCTCCCCGACCAGGATATCCCCGGACTCGAGGGTCGGCGCAACGCCTTCGATCGAGAACGTGAGCTTCGACTCCGTCATCGAGGCGAGCGACAGCTGCGTCGAATCGACGACGACGACCCGGGCCGCCGGCACCGCGGCGAGATCCAGGCGAACGGCCACGTCGGTCTGCTCGGGCAGGGATACCGGAACCTGCTTCGCCTCGTACTCCACAGCCGTAACCAGGACGTCGTAATCGTTGGGACCGACGGTGCCCTTCCGCGCCGGCCGGTTCTCTTCGCCTCCGTCCGTGAACGAAATGCCTGGAACCCCTGGACGACCGGAACTCACCACGATCGGAGGTGCCGTGACACCCCGACCCGCCTGCTCGAGCCTGGCATAGTAGACGCCGGGCGATACGCCTCCGAGGTCTAGACGGGCTTCGTGACTGCCGGCGGAGAGCGCCTCGACAGAACGAACGACACTTCGCCCGAGGACGTCGAACACGGCCACGGTCACCGGGCCCGATCGGGCCAGCCCGAAGGGCAACGTGATGCTTCCCGACGAAGGATTCGGATACGGCGGCCGGACGTGGAATCCCGTCTCCGGAAGCTCCTCGACGCCGACTACGGTCACGGAGAACGTGACCTGGCCGTCGATATCCGCGATCCGGGAAGCGGCGAGTATGCCCTGCTGGTACAACTCGACCACGGCCCCGGACAGGGGAACGTCATCGAAGGCATCAAGGACCGTCACACGCAGCGTCTCAGTGGACTGCGCCCAAACGGGCGATGTGACGGGAAGCACAACGAGCGAGAGCAACCACAGGCGAGACATGGCAGATACCCGTCCGGTGAATTGGTGCGTCGGCCCCCCGGTTTGAGGGGTCGCCCATCCTGGTCAACAGCCCTGGAGCCGAGTCGGGGGCTCGACACGACCCCGGGGGCGGTGCGCCCGAAGCCGGAGTCTGGCTCCGCTCCGCTCCATCGTGTCGCACGATACGATTATCTTCACACCAATTCCATATGCCGAATCCTGCGCGTGCGGGACTCGAGACTGCTTTCGGGAAACCCATCGCGTCTGGTGAAACGATACCTTCCCGGGTCGCAGTCCGGTCCCCGTGCGCACCGTCAGATGCAGCAACGGTTCGACGGGATTGCACGGTACCCGCTGCTCCGCCATCATCCGAGCACGCCATGCCCACTTCACGCCGCGAGTTCCTCCGCACCGCCGCCCTGGCCGGAGGCGCGCTCCTCACCCCTGTCTCTCCCCTGCCCCGCCGCTCCTTGAGGATTCTCGTGCTCGGCGGCACGAGTTTCATCGGACCCTTCCAGGTGCGGTACGCACTCGACCGCGGTCACGAGGTGACGCTCTTCAACCGCGGCCGCACCAACATCGACCTCTTTCCGGGACTCGAGAAGCTCCGCGGCGACCGGAACGGCGACCTGGAGTCGCTGCGCGGCAGGACCTGGGACGTCGTGATCGACAACTCGGCGACGAACCCCGACTGGGTCCGCATGTCAGCGACCCTTCTTAGGGACGCGGTGGACCGGTACTTCTACGTCTCGTCACGGTCGGCGTACGAGCATTTCCGGCAGGTCCCGATGACGGCCGATGCCCCGACCTACACGTACGAGTCGGCCGGCGTCGATCCGTCGACTCCCGGTGCCGACCTGCCTTACGGACTCGCCAAGGCCCAGTCGGAGCGGGAGGCGCTCGCCGCGTTCCCGGGCCGTGCGACCGTTTTCCGCCCCGGCCTGATCATCGGTCCGCGGGACGAGACGGACCGCTTCACCTACTGGCCGGTTCGGATCCACCGGGGCGGCGAGGTGCTCTCCCCCGGTGACGGCACCGACGGGGTCCAGATCATCGACGCACGCGACCTGGCCGAGTGGATGATCCGTATGGCGGAGGATCGCCGCGCAGGCGTCTACAATGCCGTCGGCCCCGCCAACCCGCGTTCATTCGCGGAACTGCTGTACGGTATCCGCGCGGTCACGACGGCGGAGACCCGCTTCACCTGGGTCGATACCGACTTCCTGCTGAACATGGAGGTCAGGCCGTACACCGATCTTCCCGTCTGGATGCCCGCCCGGGGCGACAACGAAGGGTTCGCACGGTTCAACCTGTCACGGGAGGTCGCTGCCGGGCTTACGTTCCGCGCGCTGGCGGAAACCACGCAGGACACGCTCGAATATCATTTTTCGAGACCGGAGACCAGGCAGGCAGCGCTCCGTGCAGGAAT
>JAHEEH010000129.1 GCA_024640835.1 Bacteroidota bacterium | reverse complement strand
GAACTTCGCCGTCGACCTGAAGACCCACGTCCGCGAACTCATTGTCGGTGCGACCCGCAACTGGTGCCGCACGGTCATCGAGTGGAACCTGGCCGCCGACCCCAACCAGGATCCGCACACGCCCGGCGGCTGCACGCAGTGCCTCGGAGCGATCACGATCGATGGCGATGTGGTCACGAGGAATCCGGCGTACTACATCATCGCGCACGCCTCGCGGTTCGTCGTTCCGGGATCACGGCGGATCGCCTCCACCTCGACCGCCGAGCTTCCCGACGTGGCGTTCAAGACGCCTGCCGGCGACGTCGTGCTCGTGGTGCTGAACAACGGGACGGCGCCGGTGACCTTCAACGTCGTCCTCGGAGACGACGCTCGACATTCCACGCTCGCCCCGGGAGCCGTGGGGACGTACGTCATGCGATAGACCCGCCCCTGGAACGAGCCGTTCCCGGGCCATCCCCGACCCTCCGAGAAGACCGCCATGGCCATTCGCGTAGTTCGCCTGGGGTCCCCCCGCCTGCCGGGCGAGGGGCTTCGCATCGGAACGGTTCGCCGACCGCCTCGCGGCGTGCCCGGGAAGCTCCTGGCAGATCTCGGCGCCACGATCCTGTACGCTGGAGATCCCCCATGACCCTCGACTTCGACTCCCTCACGCAACGCGTCGGCGACACGGCCGCGGGCCTGAAGGCCTACGGTTACCTGAATACCATCCGCGCCGGGATTCCCGGGGGACCGGAGGGTTTCGAGATCCGGTTCCAGCCGAACCCGATCCACCGCCTCTGGGACGATCGCCGGCTCGGGTTCTCACAGCGTTTCGCATCGGCCGCGGACGTCCGGGCGTTCCTCGACGTGGTCGACTCGGCCGCCGGCGCCGAAGCGCCCGGCATCGAAGCGAACGACCCGGTGGCCCTCGGGCGCGTGCTCGACACGGGTCAGGAATTCCGGAAGCACATCAAGCACGATCCGATGCCATGACGCCAGGTGAAATGATCCGGATCTGGGTCGACGCCTTCAACCGGGCCGACTCCGACGCCCTCGCCTCGCTGTACGCCGAGGATGCGACCAATCACCAGGTCGCCGAGGACCCCGTGCAGGGCCGGGAGGCGATCCGGGACATGTTCGCGACCGGTTTCGACACGACCGACATGACCTGCATCGTCGAGAACCTGTTCGAGGACGGGGAGTGGGGCATCCTCGAGTGGCGCGACCCGCGGGGGCTTCGGGGTTGCGGATTCTTCCGGGTCATCGACGACAGGATCGTGTTCCAGAGGGGCTACTGGGACAAGCTGACCTTCCTTCGCCTGCAGGGACGCTGACGATCTGCCGGGTGGGCGACGCCGGCCGGCACGCGGATCGCGCGATCGCCGTGCATCCGGTTTCCACGCACTTCCTTAAACTCCGCGCGCACCAGCACGTCTCCCGAGATTGAGCCGACCGACCGAAGCCACCGCCACCGCGCCCCGGCTCGGGATCACGTTCGACCGCAACGAATGGGCGGGGGCGTTCGGCGATCTCGGCACCGACGTACCGCTGCTCATCGGCATGGCGCTCGCGGCGGGACTCGACGGCACGAGCGTGCTGGTCATGTTCGGACTGATGCAGATCGCGACCGGGCTCGTGTATCGCATGCCGATGCCCGTCCAGCCGCTGAAGGCGATGGCGGCCATCGTCATAGCCCAGCAGGCGACGGCGGCCACCCTCTACGGCGGCGGACTCGCGATCGGCATCCTGATGATGGTGCTGGCCGTCACGGGGCTTCTCGACTGGCTCGCCCGGGTGGTACCCAGGAGCGTGATCCGGGGTATCCAGCTCGGACTGGGGCTGCAGCTCGCGACCGTCGCCCTGGGCCAGTTCGTGCAGGCCGACGGCGTGCCCGGGTATTTCCTGGCCGGTGGCGCTTTCGTCATCATCATCCTGCTGCTGGGAAACCGCAGGATGCCCGCGGCGCTGCCCGTGGTGGTGCTCGGACTCGTATACGCGCTCATCTTCAGCCTGGACGGACCCCAGCTGACCCGGGGCCTGGGTTTCCGCCTGCCGGAAGTCCACGTCCCCCTCCCGGCCGACATCCTCCTCGGCTTCCTGGTCCTGGCCCTTCCCCAGGTCCCCCTGTCCCTTGGCAACTCCGTGCTCGCCACCCGGCAGCTGGCACACGACCTTTTTCCCGAACGCCGTCTGACCGTACGGAGGATCGGGATCACGTATGCCCTGATGAACCTGGTGAGCCCCTGGTTCGGCGGGGTCCCGACGTGCCACGGCTCCGGGGGCATGGCCGGACATTTTGCTTTCGGGGGCAGGACCGGCGGATCGGTCGTCATCTACGGCGCCCTCTTCCTGGGCCTCGGGCTGTTCGCGGGCGCGGGCTTTGACGAGGTGGTCAAGGCGTTTCCGCTGCCCATGCTCGGCGTGATCCTGCTCTTCGAGGCGCTCGCCCTCATGTGGCTCGTGCGGGACACGGCGCACGACCGGACCGGATTCCCCATTGCACTCCTCGTGGGCCTCCTGGCGGTCGGCGTGCCGTACGGGTATGTCGTAGGCCTGGTGGTGGGCACGGTGCTCGCCCATCTCGGGTCGAGGACACGGCTCATCAGTCCGGATGCCGTCTGATGTACCGGGGGTGCCCAGCCGCCTCCCAAAGTCCATCCTGAAACCATGAACAGACTCCCTCTCGGCTTCGTCGCCATCGCGCTCGTGGCCGCTTCGTCCTGCGCTCCCGGAGCGGATCGGCAGACCGACGTGGACGACGTGCTCCGGATCGCCCGGGAATACGTGGACGGCTACTATCACCAGTTCCCGGAGGAGGCCTACGAGATCGGCTATCCGGACACGCCGATGGACCGGCTGGGCGATCGGGGACGGGAAGCCATGGATACGTGGCGCGCCCGCGAGGACCGGTGGCTCGCTTCCCTGGAGACCGTCGATGACGCGCTGGTTGGCGGAACGGAGGCTGCGATTCCACACGCATTCGCGATCGACAGGCTCCGGGCGTCCGTCTCGCGGCGCATATGCAGGGGCGAGCTCTGGAATGTGAGCCCGACGTACACGGGCTGGCAGGGTATGCTTTCGTCGACCTTCGCCCAGCAGCCGGTCGACACCGGGGCACACCGGGCCGACGCTCTCGCCCGCCTGCAGGCCGTCCCGGCCTACCTGGACACCGAGATCGCGAATCTCCGGGCCGGGATGGAGGCGGGATACCTGGCGGCGAAGCCCGACGTCGATGCCGTTCTCGGGCAGCTCACCGAGATGCTCTCCGCGGCTCCCGAAGATTCTCCCTTCTACACACCCGCCTCCCGCTCCACGGACGACGCGTTCCGGTCCGCGGTGCTCTCGGTCGTGGCGGGACCCGTCAACGCGGCGATCGAGCGGTACCGCGCGTTCCTGGAGGACGAGTACACGCCCCGCGACGTCGTCGGCGTGTCCGCCAATCCCGACGGCGAGGCGTGCTACGCCGCGTCGATCCGTTTCCACACGTCCCTGGAGCTGACCGCCCGGGAAATCCATGACCTCGGCCTTCGGGAGATGGGTCGGATCCAGGGCGAAATGGCGACCGTCGCGCGGGAAGGCTTCGGGACGGACGACGTGAAGTCCCTGCTGCAGACGCTGAGAACCGATCGCCGGTACACGTTCGGTACGGAGGACGAGATCCTGGCCTACGCCCGGTCGGCGGTGGACCACGCCGCGGTCGCCGTGCACGACTGGTTCGGATTCGTGCCGGACGCCGAGGTCGTGATCCGACCGTTCCCGGCCTACCAGAAGGCGTCGGGCGGCGGTTTCTACTCTTCGGGCTCCCTCGACGGCACGAGGCCCGGCACCTACGAGCTGGGCACGTATCGGCCCGAGACGATTCCGAAGGCAGGCCTGCAGGCCACGGCGTACCACGAAACCTGGCCCGGCCACCACCTGCAGATGTCCGTCGCCCTGTACGGCAAGGGTGTTCACCCGGTGCTCCGCTACCTGTACGTGGCCTCGATGGCGGAGGGATGGGGACTCTACTCGGAGCTGCTCGCCGACGAAATGGGCCTGTATGCCTCCGACGTGGATCGGCTCGGGATGCTGTCCAACCAGGCGCTCAGGGCGGCACGCCTCGTCGTGGATTCGGGCATGCACGTGCTGGGCTGGACCCGCGAGGAGGCGGTGCAGTACATGCTGGACAACACGGCCGAGTCACGGGCCGCCGTCGAATCGGAGGTGGATCGCTATCTCGCGACCCCGGCGCAGGCCACCGCCTACATGATAGGAAGCCTGGAAATCCAGCGCCTGCGGGCAGAGTCCGAGACCCGGCTGGGCGATCGGTTCGACGTCAAGGGCTTCCACGACGTGCTGCTGGCCGACGGCGCCGTGAGCCTCCCCATGCTGCGGAAGGCCGTGGAGCGGTGGACCCGGGAAGCCGAGGCTGAAGCGCACGAGTAGCATGTCGGCACACACCCTCGCTTTCGTGCTGGCCGCGCTCCTTTCGGCCCTGCAGGCCGGTTGTCCGGGCCGCGCGGGCTTCGATCCGGGCCCGCTCCCCCACCGGGTGGTCGGCCTCCTGCCACTCGAAGGGGTTCCCGAACCCTCGGGCATCGCCTTCCACCCGGGGCGCGGGACGCTCTTCGTGGTGGACGACGGCGGTATTCTGTGCGAGCTCGACACCGGCGGTCGCGTGCTCCGGCGGGAGCGCATCCGGCGCGCGGACTTCGAGGGCGTCACCGTCGATCCCGCAACCGGCCTGCTCTACATCGCGATCGAGGGGGAAGACTCCATCCTGGAGGTGGACCCGGCGTCGTTCCGTGCCATGCGCGAGTTTCCCCTGCCCAGGATCGTCGCGGGAAAGACGCTGCTGAAGGAGGGCGGACAGGGCATCGAGGCCGTCACGATCACGCCCGACGGGACGTTCCTCGTGACCAACCAGGGAACGGGGGCCGACGACCCCGGGATCGTGATGGAGCTGGAGTTGCCGCTGCGCGCAGAGGATGCCGGCTCGGTCCGGGTCGTCCGGACCTTCGACCCGGGCGTCCTCGACCTGTCCGCCCTGCTCTACCTCGCCGATCGTGACCTGGTGCTGGTCGTCAGCGACTCGGCGAACCGGCTGATGGCCTTTTCGCGCGCGGGCGCGCCGCTCCGGTCCTGGACGCTTCCCGGAAGGGACCAGGAGGGCATCGCGCTGGACGCGGACGGGAATCTGTACATCGCCCAGGACTCGGGAGGCGTCCTGAAGATCGCCGTGGACTGGCCGCGGGCCTTCGGATCCCTGCCCGGGACGGATTCCTTGAACGGCGGGAAATGACGCCGTAAGATCCGGTCCGCGAGCGGGACCGCCCCCTTTCCGCTCGGCCAGACTCCAGACCCATGACCCAGATCCCCGCGGGACCTGTCTCCGTGCCGTCCGACCCTCCGGCGATCCGCCCCGCCAAGCGGTTCCGCTGGTTCTACATGGCCGCCGGCCTTCTCTCGACAGTCATCGTCGTTGCCGGATTCTGGCCGAGCTTCTTCGGCCCCCTGCTCTCGGGGACCACCGGGGACCGGCACTGGGTGCTGTACGTCCACGCCGTCGTGTACCTGGGATGGCTCGGGCTTTTCATCCTGCAGAGCGGGCTCGTGTACCGACGGCGCAAGGATACGCACCGGACGGTGGGCAACTACTTCATCGCGTACGGCATCCTGGTCATCATCCTCGGGCTCGCGGCCACCTTCGTCGCCCCGGCGCTCCACGTCGCCTCCGGCAAGTGGACCCTGGACCATGCGGCAGCCTTCCTGATCTATCCGCTCGGAGACCTGGTACTGTTCGGGGGTTTCTTCACGGCGGCGATCCTGTACAGGAACAGGCACGCGCTGCACAAGCGCCTGATGGTTCTCGCGACCGTCGCCCTGATCTTCCCGGGCGCGGCGCGCATGGTGTCCCCGGTCGACAGACCGCTCCTCATGCTCGCCGTCTGGTTGTCCCCGCTGGTGGGAGCGATGATCGTCGATGCCATCGTCCGGAAACGCGTGGAGCGGGTCTACCTGGTGGGCGGCCTCATACTCATTCTCGGGTACGGCCGCGTCTTCCTGATGGAAACAGAAGGCTGGCTCCGCATCGGCCGCGCGATCATGGGTATCCTGACCTGACCACGGAACCACCCCATGCCGTCACACCCGCGCAATCCTGTCTGGCCCGGTGGCGCCCC
>JAHEEH010000128.1:1905-6225 GCA_024640835.1 Bacteroidota bacterium | reverse complement strand
CGATTTCCGCGACGTATCCATCGCGGTGCTGTCCGTCGACCCGACGCGACGGAAGACCGGGGGGGCCCTGCTCGGGGACCGCATCCGGATGAACGCGCTCTTTGGCGAGCACTCGGACCGCGTGTACATGCGCAGCTTTGCCACCCGCCAGGCGCATCGGGCGACGTCGAAGGCCCTCCGCGATGCGCTCGCGGTGGTTCGGGCGGCCGGTTTCGATCTCGTCATCGTCGAGACGGCGGGAATCGGCCAGTCGGACACCGAGATCGCGGATCTCGTGGACCTGTCCGTGTACGTGATGACGCAGGACTACGGCGCCTCCACGCAGCTCGAGAAGATCGGCATGCTGGACGCCGCCGATTTCGTGGCGCTGAACAAGTTCGAAAAGCGTGGTTCCGAGGATGCGCTGCGTGAAGTCCGCAAGACGCTTCAGCGCAATCGCGCCGCCTTCGACGGGGATCCGGCCGACATGCCGGCCTATCCCACGATGGCCTCGCACTTCAACGATCCGGGCGTGACGCGCCTGTACCTGGCCGTCCTGGACCGCCTCAATGCCGAATTCTCCTTCGGCCGGACTTCCACGGCCTTCGACGAACATACGGTCCCGGACGTGACGGTCCGCGGTCAGGCCGTGATACCGCCCGCACGGCAGCGGTACCTGGGCGAGATCGTGGACGCCTGTCGTTCGTACCGGGCCCACGCGGAGCAGCAGATCGAGGTCGCCCGCCTCTGGGGACAGGCCGTCGGGGCCCGCGAGCAGGTGGCTCGCTGGAGTCCCGCCGACAGGGTCGAGCTCGAGAGCCGCCTGGAGGAGATGGTGCGGCACTGGTGGGACCGGCTCGACCTGAGGTCCCGCGACATCCTGCAGGAATGGGACCGGGAAGTCGAGAAGTATGCCGGGGAGTCGTTCACGTACAGCGTCCGCGGGCGGGAGCACAACGTGCCCCTGCACCGCGAGTCCCTTTCCGGCACCCGCATCCCGCGCGTCGTCCTCCCCAGGACCCAGGATCCAGGCGAGAAGCTCCGTTTCGCGCTTCTGGAAAACCTCCCCGGATATTTCCCCTTCACCTCCGGCGTCTTTCCGTTCAAGCGGGAGGGCGAGGACCCGACGCGCATGTTCGCGGGCGAAGGAAGCCCCGAGCGCACCAACCGCCGCTTCCACCTGGTCGCGACGGGCATGCCGGCCGTTCGCCTGTCCACGGCATTCGACTCCGTCACGCTGTACGGCTTCGATCCCGACGAGCGCCCCGACATCTACGGCAAGGTGGGCAATGCGGGAGTCTCGATCGCGACGCTGGACGACCTGAAGAAGCTGTACTCGGGCTTCGACCTGTGCGATCCGTCCACCAGCGTGTCGATGACGATCAACGGCCCGGCGCCCATGATGCTGGCCATGTTCATGAACGTGGCGACCGACCAGCAGGTGGAACGCTTCCTCCGGGACGAGGGCCGCTGGGAAGAGGCGGACCGCATGATTGCCGAGCGACTCGGCGCCGCCCGGCCACGGTACCGACCGTTCGGCCCCTCGGGGGCCGAGCCGTCCCTGCCCTCCCACCACGACGGAAGCGGCCTGGGCCTTCTCGGCACGTCCGGAGAGGATCTCGTCGAGTGGGGCGTCCTGACCACCCAGGAATACGAGCGGATCCGGGCGAAGGCGCTCGCCACGGTCCGCGGGACGGTGCAGGCCGACATCCTCAAGGAGGACCAGGCCCAGAACACGTGCATCTTCTCGACCGAATTCGCGCTTCGCCTCATGGGCGACGTCCAGCAGTACTTCATCGACCACCGGATCCGGAATTTCTATTCCGTCTCGATCTCGGGCTATCACATCGCGGAAGCGGGTGCCAATCCGCTCTCCCAGCTCGCGTTCACGCTGTCGAACGGCTTCACGTACGTGGAATACTACCGCGCGCGCGGCATGCACGTGAACGAGTTCGCCCCCAACCTGTCGTTCTTCTTTTCGAACGGCATGGATCCGGAATACTCCGTCATAGGTCGCGTCGCCCGCCGCATCTGGTCGGTGGCCATGCGCGACCTGTACGGCGGCGACGAGCGCTCGCAGAAACTCAAGTACCACATCCAGACCTCGGGCCGCAGTCTGCACGCCCAGGAGATCCAGTTCAACGACATCCGGACGACCCTGCAGGCGCTCATGGCCGTCTACGACAACTGCAACTCCCTCCACACCAACGCCTACGACGAGGCGATCACGACTCCCACCGAAGAGAGCGTGCGGCGGGCGATGGCCATCCAACTCATCATCAACCGGGAGCTGGGGCTCGCGAAGAACGAGAATCCGCTGCAGGGCGCGTTCATCATCGACGAGCTCACCGATCTCGTGGAGCAGGCCGTCCTGGCCGAGTTCGAGCGCCTGAACGATCGCGGCGGTGTTCTGGGCGCCATGGAGACCATGTACCAGCGGAGCCGCATCCAGGAGGAGTCGATGCTCTACGAGCGGCTCAAGCACTCGGGAGATCTTCCCATCGTGGGCGTGAACACCTTCGAGGCCCCCGACGGCGCCGAGGAGGAGGGCGGCGCGATTCCCCTCATGCGGAGCTCGGAGGACGAGAAACGGCACCAGCTCACCGCGCTGAGGGCATTCCACGACCGCAACGCGGGCCGGGCTTCGGCCCAGCTCGACCGCCTCATGCAGGTCGCCCGGGAGGGAGGCAACGTGTTCGACGTCCTGATGGACGCAGTCCGCGTATGCTCCCTCGGCCAGATCACGGCCGCGCTGTTCGAGGTCGGAGGACAGTACCGGCGGAGCATGTAGGTGACGCCCGCTTCGTATTCTCCCGGCCCATCGAGAACAGATCAGGACATCATGCCGACCCCTTCATGCCTGGCCTGCGGTCAGACCGAGCAGGACGTTCCCCTCGTGCGAATCCGGTTCCGGGGCACCGAGCACTGGATCTGTACCCGACACCTTCCCGTGCTCATTCACGATCCGCAGCGGCTGGCGGACCGGTTTCCCGGGGCCGACGGACTCGAGGGCGCCGAACACCGGGATCATCACTAGGCGGTCCAACCGCGGCGTGTCCGCGCCTCGACGGAACGTGCGGGTAATCCCGGCAGCTCCGGTCCCGTTCAGACGACCGCCACCTTCACACAGTTCACGGGCGGAAGCGAGCGGAACAGGCACTCCCACCTCTCCCCGCCCTCGCGCCCGATCCAGAGCTGGCCTGTCGTCGTCCCGAAGTACAGCGCAGGCTCGGAGGTGTCATCCACGTCCATCGCGTCGCGCAGGACCGTGAAGTAGCTGTCGTGTCCGGGGAAGCCCGTGGTGAGCTTCGACCACGATCCGCCGCCGTCCTCGCTGCGCCACACGGCCGGAATCCCGTCAGGGCAGGTGCGTGTCATGGGCTCCAGCGGCACCACGTAGACGACATCCGGGTCGTCCGGGTGCACGACGATCGGAAAGCCGAAGTCCGACGGCAGTCCGTCCGCGATGGATCGCCACGTGTGTCCGTGATCGTCGCTGCGGAGCACGCCGATGCCGGGGCACTCCGGCCAGCCGCCGTGATTCTGGATGTAGAGCCTGCCCGGCGCGTCCGCGTGACGGGCGATCTTGTGGACGCACTGCCCGAACTCTGGGAAGTTGTCCGGGAAGAAGCCCGCTCCGATGCCGTCGTTGGCGGGGCGGAACGTGGAGCCTCCGTCCTCGCTCAGGTAATGGCCGCCCGTGGATATGCCCAGGTGCATACGGTCGCCGTCTCGGACGATCGTGTGCAGGCAAAGCCCCCCGTTGCCCGGCTGCCAGCTGCCTGCGTGCGGGTGGTTGCTGATGCTCGAGACCAGTTCCCACGAATCGCCGCCGTCCTCGCTCCGGAACAGCGAGGCCGGCTCGACGCCGGCCCAGAGGTCGTTCGTCCCGTCCCCCGGCTCCAGCGACCAGATGTTGGCCAGTGCCCGTCCGTCGTCCTCGGGGAAGGCAGGGGCCGTGGCGGTCTCCTCGAAGCTTCGCCCCAGGTCGCCCGAACGAAGCACCTTCATTCCGAAGAAGGCATTGCAGCTCGACGCCAGGATCCGGGTACCGTTGCGCCGGTCGACGAGCGCCGAGTAGACGGCGACCCCCGGCGAGAACGGTCCTCGAAGCTCGAACCCGTTCCGCTGCTGGGACGACTCGGCCACGAACAGGCCCTTCTTGGTTCCGATGCATACGACGACACGCTCGGCCATGGTCAACCTCCGGAAACGGCGGGGAGAATGGTGATGACGTCACCCCGAGCGAGCACGGTGTCCATCCCTTCGAGATCGCGCATGTGGGTGCTGTTGACGAAGACGTTCACGTGACGACGAACCGCGCCGGTCTCGTCGCAGACG
>JAHEEH010000128.1:0-1895 GCA_024640835.1 Bacteroidota bacterium | reverse complement strand
GGATGCCTGAGCCTGAGCTCGGCAAGCGAGGCCTCGACGGTCGCCGCCTCGACGGCCAGCATCGACCTCCCTTCGCAGTACCTGCGAAGGACGGCCGGCACGGATACGGTCACGTCCATGTTCTGGGTGGAGGACGTCGCCTCGCGGCGGAGCACGGGCAGCGCGAGATGCGTTCCCGTCCAGACCGGAAGGTCCGTGCAACAGCGATCAAGGTCAAGAACGCCGGTCGCATTGCCCCCCGGCGCTTTTCGTGGGCAACAATGCCCGGCCGGCCGCGTGACAGGGACCACGGTTCACGCGTGGAGACTGATGTCATGGAAGTCCTGTTCGTCGGCGGCACCGGAATCATCAGCTCGGCCTGCAGCAGCCTCGCGGTCGAGCGTGGCATGCACCTCACGGTCCTGAACCGCGGCACCTCCTTCCGGAAGCCGCCACCGGGCGTCGAGACGATCGTCGCCGACGTCCGCGATCCCGATGCGGTCCGGCGGGCGCTCGACGGACGGCGCTTTGACGTCGTGGTCGACTGGATCGCGTTCACGCCCGACCACGTCCGGAAGGACATCGATCTCTTCGTCGGGCGGACCCGGCAGTATGTGTTCATCAGCTCGGCCTCGGCCTACCAGACTCCTCCGGCGACGATCCCCGTGACGGAGGACACGCCGCTCTCCAACCCGTTCTGGCAGTACTCGCGCGACAAGATCACGTGTGAGGAGATCCTGGTCCGGGCGTACCGGGAGGAGGGCTTCCCCGCCACGATCGTCCGGCCGTCCCATACGTACGACCCGACGCTCGTTCCGCTTCACGGCGGCTGGACGAACATCGACCGGATGCGTAGCGGCAAACCGATCGTCGTCCACGGAGACGGCACGTCCCTCTGGGTGCTCACCCATCACGCCGACTTCGCGGTCGGATTCGTGGGACTCCTCGGACGCTTCGAGACGATCGGGGAATGCTACCAGATCACGTCGGACGAGGTGCTGACGTGGAACCGCATCGCGGAGACCCTGGCCGAGGCCGCGGGCTGCGAGGCCGAGATCGTTCACGCGCCGTCCGACCTCATCGCGGCCTTCGATCCGCACTGGGGCGACAGCCTGCTGGGCGACAAGACGCACAGCATGACGTTCGACAACTCGAAGATCCGCCGGCTCGTGCCGGAGTTCGATCCGAAGGTCCCGTTCACCGAGGGCGCGCGCCAGATCATCGCCTGGTACGATGCTCACCCGGCGCACCAGCGGGCGGACCTGGACTTCGACCGGACGCTGGATCGGATCGTCGCCGCCCAGCGGGCAGCCCTGGCCCACGCTATCGCCTGACGACCACGGGTCGCGCGATCGACTGGCCCGCGTCCGTCCGGACCTGAACCACGTAGAGACCGGCCGGAATGGCGCCTGCATCGAAGTGGAACACGGCGTGGTCTCCGTCCTGACGGAGCGTGCCGGGCGCACTCACGCGGCGGCCCAGCACGTCGAACAGCGCCACGTTCACGCCCGATCCGGACGGCCGCGCCACTTCGATCACGAGAGCGCCCCGCGAGGGATTGGGATACACGTCCACGGCCAACCGGCTCGCCGGCAGAACCCCTCCCTCCGTGCGGACGCCCGACAGGAGCTCTCCGTCGAGCCAGGTCAACCGGGAACTCAGCCACGTCCGGAGATTGTGGAGTTCACCGGTCCACGTCGCGGGCCAGGTCGGATTCGGCCAGACGTACTCGCCGAGATTGCCCCACTTCGCGGCATCGCGTGCCTCGGCTTCGCGAAGGACCTCCTCCGCCCCGCCGATGTACGCCATGATGGAGTCCCGGGCGAACGGTCCCGCGCGAAGGGCGGTCCAGCGGGCCCGCACCATCGAGTGGAAGACCGGGGCGTCCCACAGCTTCCTCATCCAGAACGGGGCCT
>JAHEEH010000127.1:5819-6286 GCA_024640835.1 Bacteroidota bacterium | reverse complement strand
CTGCCGCGATGCTCCCGCTGCCGGCATGATTCATCGCATCGTCCGCATGACCCTGCGCCCGGACGCCGTGGAAACCTTCCTCGAGCTGTACGATGCGGCATCGCCGGCCATCCGGTCACAACCCGGATGTCGCAGCCTCCGCCTCCTCGGGGATGTCCGTTCACCGGCCGTTCTCACCACGCTCTCCACCTGGGATTCCGAGGACGCGCTGGAAGCCTACCGCCAGAGTGAGCTTTTCCGCACGACCTGGGCGGCCACCCGGCCGCTGTTCGAAATCCCCGCCTCGGCCTGGAGCCACGTCCTGCTCCGGGATGACCCCTCGCCGTGATCCGGGTCAGAAGGAAAGGCTGAACCCGAGGCGACCGTTCCGCCCGGGAGCCGGAAGACCCAGTTGGGGAAGCACGACCGCGTCGAACAGGTTGTCGCCGCGGAGGAATACGTCCAGGAAGATCCCGCTCCCGGCCAGG
>JAHEEH010000127.1:0-5809 GCA_024640835.1 Bacteroidota bacterium | reverse complement strand
GTGCCGCCACGAAACGCGGGCGTTGATCTGCACGGCCCTCGGCAGCGCCACCAGCGAGTCGTCCGTGCCCAGACCCCAGGCTCTACCCGTATGGACGGCCTGGATCGTCGCTGCCCCACCCCAAGGCGCGGTCCACGTGGCGGTGAGCGTCCCGAGCGCGCCGGGTTTCTCCGTCAGCCGGCTCGGCCCGGACGGGTCCGTCGGCCGGATGCGCATCACCGTGACGAGACCCTCGAGTTCGAGCCCGGCCTCGGGTTCCACGAGGCCGCGAAACTCCATGCCGACCACGCTCGATCCATCCAGGTTGATGCGACGGCGCAACCGGCGTCCCTCCACGACGACATTCTCCTGGTCTATCGTGTCCCGGGTCCGCCTGGCGAATGCCGTGACCTCGACGGTCCCGATTCCGCGCGACCGCGCGATCGTGACCTCCGAGGACCACGCCGATTCCGGCTTCAGATCAGGGTTCACGAGGAACCGGTTGAGCGCCGTACCGAACAGTTCGCGGGGGGTGGGAAAGCGCACCTTCCGACCGGTGACCAGCCGCAGGGTCCACTCCGAAGACAGATCCATGGAACCGCCGAGCGTCGCCCCCCAGGCCGTCTGGACCTTTCTGGGGGGCTTGTCTCCCGTAAGCGGCGTGGCAATCCCGTCCAGGCTCATCCCCGCCACGGCCCGGGCCGCGCTGGAGAACGGCCGCCGGTACTCGCCGCCGACGCTCCACGTGTGCTGGCGATAACGCATCCCGCCGGGCGACTGGAGCACTCCCCCCCCATCGGCGCTCGACTCGGACTGGTCGTGCGTCGAAGTGAGCGCGTTCAGGGCGAGCCGGAACACGCCTTCGCGCAGCGATCGCTCCAGGATCACGCGGGTCCCGAAGGTGAGATCATCGTCATCCTGCCGATCCGCGACACCCGCGTACTCGACCGATGCATACTGGTCTATCCGCTGGCGGAACCGGGACGCCCAGGCGGTCAGGCGCCCGGTACCCAGCCGGCCCAGGTCCCTCTGGCCGTTCAGGGTCAGCATGGTCATGCGCCAGATGGGATAGCGCCAGTATCGGACCACGTCGATCTCCGGATCGAGGTGACCCTCGGGAGCCACGCCCTGCCGGGAGTCGATGTGCAGCAGCGAGATGCCAAGGCGCCCCCCCGAACCGGCGAGGTCTGCTCTCACGAAGGCATGCGCGACCCGCCGGTCCGTATTCAGCCGGAGGCCGTTCGCGGAGCCTCCGAATGGAAGTAGGGCGCCAGAGGGGACGCGGTACCCGTCGGCCTCGGACCACCCGGCCGCCGCGAGCAGCGTACCGCGCGCGCGCCGCACGAGGCGCATCGCGTCGAGGCGGCGCACACCCTCCGTACCGGCGACGACCGACACGTCCGTGAGCGAGCCCTCGCCGTCCATGGACCGGCTCGAGAGCAGGAGGGCACCGCCGAGCGTGTTGGTGCCGTACAGCACCGATCCGGGCCCACCCACCACCCCGATGCCTCCGAGTACGGACGCTGGGACCAGTCCCAGGTCTACCCGATTGTCCCAGGGCACGTTCAGCAACGCGCCATCGAGAAAGACCGCGATCTGGCGCTCGCCGGCCGCCCGCACATAGACGAGGGTCTCACCCCGCGAGTTCGTCTGGGCATGCGCTGACGGAACGAGACGCGCGACGGACGCGACGTCCGGAGCCGCGAGTCGCACGATTTCGGCGAGGGCGACCCGCTGGACGGGAGCCGGGTCCTTCGAGCGGATCATCTCGGCCCCCACCACGATTTCGGACAATTCGTAGTGCCGAAGTGAATCCGAGCGCTGGGATCCGGATTGGCCGAACGACGGTCCGACGCCTGTCATGACCACCAGCAGAAGGCCCAGGATTCGCCTCATGCCATCGCCCTCCCGGACGCAGCAGGTTTCGACCGCGCTACCGGACGGTCGCGAGAAGGTCGCGAATCCGAACGTCGTCGAGCCTCGATGCGAACCGCTCGTAGTACACCGGTGCCACCTGGTATCGGGGCGACGGGCGCGGTCCCGGCTCCACTCCGGAGACCACTCCGGCCACGTCCTCCGCCAGGCGCCGGTATCCGTCCTCCCACGCCTGCCGCTCGGCGACCAGGGCTCCGAGGGTCCGGTTCAGGACACGGTACGGGGCCTCCCGATCCACGTTCGCTGCGACCTGGCTCCACCGGGCGGACGCCGCATCGAAATCGACTGCCAGATCGGCCAGTCGCCGCGCCAGGACCCCGTACTCCGGATGCCGGGACGCTGCACCGTCGAGCGCCTGCAGGTCACCCGCCAGGCGCGCGTTCTCCTGCGCGGACCACTCCGGAATCCTCGCGATCTGCTCGAAGGCTCCGGCTTCCGATCCGTGCCCACCGTACGTGCGACAGCCGGAAAGCGCGAACAGGGCCACCAGGACGGGAAGCAGGATTCGGGACACCATGGGATCGGGGTTCGTTTCGCTTGCCGCAGCACGCGCCCGGACGTCCGGGGTTTCCCGGCCCTCCGGCGTTCGGGCCATCAGATGATCGTGTCGTCGGGAATCGTCGCGTTTTTCGGAATCACCACGATGCCGTCCCGGATATAGAAGTTCTCGCCGTCAAGGTGGTCGACGTTGTCCCGATTCTTGATGATGCATCGCTTCCCGATCGAGACGTTTCGGTCGATGATGGCTCCTTCCACGTAGGACTCTTCCCCGATGCCCGGCCGGGCGGGTCCCTCCACCGAATCGCGCAGCTCCGGATCGTGCCACGGGAAGTAGTCCGAGCCCATGATCACCGTGTTCTTGATCGTGGTGTTGTTGCCGATCACCGACCGAAGCCCGATGACCGACGTGGAGATCTGGCTGTTGACCACAAGGCTCGCCTCGGCCACGATCGAATCCACGATGTACGAATTCTCGATCTTGGCGGGCGGCAGCATGCGCGCGTTGGTATACAACGGCATGCGCGGATTGTACAGGTCGAACTCGGGCTTCTTCCGGGCCAGCATCAGGTTGGCTTCGAAGAAGGACTTGATGGTCCCGATGTCACTCCAGTAGCCGTCGAACGCGTAGCTCACCACGCGCCTCGTGCTCATGGAGCGCGGGATGATCTGCTTCCCGAAGTCGTGCGCGTCGGGCGACTCCTCCAGCAGCTCCCGAACGACATTCTTCGAGAAGACATAGATGCCCATCGACGCCAGGTAGACGCGCCCCTGCGCCTCCATCTCCGCGCTGACACGGCTCTCCTTGCCGGCCAGATCATCCCTGGAGGGCTTCTCGTGGAACTCGCTGATGACCCCGTCTTCATCGGTCTTCAGGATGCCGAATGCCGGGGCGTCGTTCGCATGGACCGGAATGGTGGCGATCGTCAGGTCCGCCCCGGACTCCCTATGGTGCTCGACCATGAGGCGGTAATCCATCGTGTAGAGCTGGTCGCCCGAGAGCACGAGCGTGTTTTCGTACCGGTAGGTCTCTACATGCCGCATGCTCTGCCGCACCGCGTCGGCCGTGCCCTGAAACCAGTCCTTGGACTGAGGCGTCTGCTCTGCGGCAATGATGGTGACGAAGCCGTGCCGGAACCGGTCGAAGAGATAGGTCTGGGCGATGTGCCGGTTCAGGCTCGCCGAGTTGTACTGCGTCAGCACGAAGATCCGGCTGATGTTCGAGTTGATGCAGTTCGAGACCGGAATGTCGATCAGTCGATATTTCCCGGCCAGCGGAACGGCGGGCTTCGATCGATGATGCGTGAGCGGAAACAGGCGGGTTCCGGCTCCGCCGCCGAGGATGATGGCTGTCGTGGCGTTCATCGAATGCTGGCGAGTGCGTTACCGGCCTGGAAGGCCCCTTCCAGGTCCACGGGAACGATACGGTGGCCCCTGTGGCGGTTCAAGTGCGCAGCGCGGGCGCGGAGCGAGAAACCCGCGTCCGTGCGCCGTGTACACCATCGTGCTCCCCCGAACGCCACCCGATGACCCCCCTTCCGTTCGATCCCGCGGGCCGCATTCGCGACCACCTCGCCGCCGCGCGACGGAGGCTCGCCCTCGGCGAGGTCCTGTCGGGGGCCCTGTGGACCCTCGGGGTGTCTGCGGCGGCCTGGGTCGTCGCCGTGGGTCTCGAGGCCCTTTTCTGGACTCCCCCGACCGTGCGCGTCACCCTCGCGGGCCTCGCCCTTGCAGTTCCCGCCGGCATGCTGCTTCACCGCGTGATCTGGCCGGCACTGCGGTGGTCCGGGGTGGCCCACCCGATCAGCGACGACACCGTGGCCGTACGGATCGGACGGCGCCTTCCGGAGGTCGGAGATCGCCTCCTGAATCTGCTGCAGCTTCTGGACGGCAGGCATTCCGCGTCCCCCGCCTCCCTCGTCCGGTCGGCGGCGGATCATCTCGGCGTGCGGCTGCAGGACATGGATCTGCGTCCGGTCGAGGATTTCGCCCGCGTCCGTCGGGCGGGACGCCTCGCCACGCTTCCCGTCGCGGGCCTCATCGCCTTCGCGCTGGTCGCGCCGGACACCTTCCTGCATGCCTCGGGAAGGCTGCTGTCCCCGGGAAGCGAGGTCGGCCGACCGGCGCCCTTCCGCCTGGACGTTGCTCCGGGCGACGTGGAGCTGGTGAAGGGGGCCGACCTGCCGATCGAGGTTCGCATCGAGGGATCCCGGATTCCGCCCGGACTCACCCTCGAAACCCGGTATGCCAGCGAGACCGTGACCGAGCGACTGGAGCTTCCCGTCACGGAAGGCAGCGTCCGGCACACCGTGGTCAACGTGCGCAGGAGTCTCTTCTATCGGGCGACGGTGGAAGGCGTCAGCTCGGACTGGTTCTCTGCCCGGGTCGTGGACAGGCCGGTCATCGGCAACCTCCAGGTCCTCCTTCGATACCCCGCCTACACCAGGATGCCGCCGCTCTCACTCGCACCCAACGAGGGGGACGTCTCCGCGCTCGCCGGCACCGAGGCGATCGTGGAAACCGTGATCGGGGGTCCTGACGTGTCCGAGGCCCGGATGGCGTTCCTGCAGGGCTCCCCCGTTCCGCTCGCGATCGATGGACGCGCCGCCAGGGGTTCCTTCGTGGTCACCCGCGACGACGCATGGCACATTGAAGCCATTTCGGTCGACGGCGCGGGCAACGTGAATCCCGTCGTGTACGAGATCCGCAGGGTTCCGGACGCTCTTCCGTCCGTGGCCATCACCCATCCGGATGCCGAATCCGACCTCGACGAGTCCGCGGCCGTTTCCGTCGCATGGCACGTATCCGACGATTTCGGATTCACCCGCCTCCGGCTCCATTACCGGCTGGAGTCCTCCCGCTTCGGCATGCCCGGCGACTCCTTCACTCCCCTCGACCTTCCGCTCCACGACCGGAACCTGCGTGAGCAGGACGGGATCTTCGATTGGGTGCTGCGTGAGAGCCCGCCGCTGGACCCCGCACCGGGAGACGTCATCGCCTACTACCTAGAGGTTGAGGACAACGACGGCTATTCCGGTCCCAAGTCGGCCCGGACGGACGAGTACCGACTCCGCATGCCCTCCCTGGTCGAACGGTACGAAGACCTGGACGAATCGGGCGACCTGGTCGAGGACGAGCTCGAGGAGGCCACCGAGGAAGCCCTGCGCATGCGAGAGGCCTTCGAGGAGCTCCAGGAGCAGCTTCGAGGCGAACCCGAAACGGACTGGCAGGACGAGCGGGAGGTCGAGCGACTCCGTCAGCAGCAGGAGTCCCTCGAGGAATCGGTCCGCGAGATCGCCGAGCGGATCGGATCGATGAACGAGTCCATGGAGCGGAACGATCTCGTGGACGAGCAGACGCTCCAGCTCTTCCAGGAGTTGCAGAATGTAGCCGAGGA
>JAHEEH010000126.1 GCA_024640835.1 Bacteroidota bacterium | reverse complement strand
GATCACCGCCGCGAAGGCGCGGGTCGTCAACGCCTCAGCGGAGCCGGGGACCAGGACGCGATCATCCCACACCTGGCCGCCCTCGTTCCACGCCTGCGTATACGTGAACGACGAGTCCGGCACGCCCTGGAAGCCGATCACGACCTCGTTCCTGCCGTCCCCGTCCGCATCGCCGAGGTAGGCGGCGCGGAAGGCGAAGATGCCCGAACCGAGGTACACTTCAGAGGCCGTTCCGAGCGAATCCCTCTGGACCGTGGAGAAGCCCTCCCGGAAGGCGTCGTGGCTCGTCTCGATCATGGAAACCTGGTAGTTCGCCGGATCCTCGGGATCGCCGCCCGGGCCGCCGCTGAACTCCGCCATCTTGACGAATCTCGCCGGGTTGCCGGCCTGCTGGTCCGCGCCCGTGTATCCGAAGCCGACGCCGATGACCTCGTAGTTGTCGTCGTTGTCCCAGTCACCCGACGTCAGACCCCAGGTGAAGGAGTCCTCGAGGAGGCCCATCTTGATCTGGTCGGCCGTGATGTTCGAGACGTCTTCGCCGTCCTCGTAGTTGATGATCGTGAGCTTGTACTCGTCCGGGTTCGTTCCCGTGCCGTCGTAGTTGTTCAGGAAGATCTCGTCATCACCGTCCTGGTTGATGTCGATCACGGTGCCGCCGGCGTATGCGACCGCATCCGTGCCGCCGAAGGTCGCCCGGAGATAGTTGCCCTCGATCGTCGAATACGTGTCGGGCCCGGTCACGGTCAGGGGGATGAAGTTGTAGTTGTTCCACGAGTGGAGCATGATTTCCTTCTGCCCGTCGCCGTCCAGATCGGCCGGGTAGGTCCCCTCGGGGCTGCCTCCGCCGTAATCCGCGTTGCGCGGGTTCAGGGCGAACTCCTGTACCCAGGTCTCGAATCCGGAGCCGATGTCGCCGAGGACCGAGTAGATGTAGAAGATGTCCCAGGCGTTGGTCCCGTTGTTGGCGAAGATCACCTCCGTGGTCCCGTCGCCGTCGATGTCCAGGACGTCGATCCCGGTCTGGATGCGCGGGTAGGTCTCGACGGGAAGAATGGAGGCCGGGGCGTCGCCGTAGTCGTCGTCCGTCCCGGTGAACTCGAAGATGTAGAGACCGAGCTTGTTGGCGTAGTTCGGGTTGGTGGCGCTGAACGACCGGCCGGTCGGCAGGATGATCTCACCCCTGCCGTCTCCGTCGAGGTCGGCGCTGGCGTTCGCTGCGTACGCATAGCGCGCGTTGTAGCTGCCCGTATTGGTCGAATCCAGCCACGGGGTGGAGTACACGTGCTCCCAGACGCCCACGCCCTTGTTTTCGATCACGTGGACGCGACCGCCGCCCGTGTAATCGGTCATCAGGAATTCGACGAGTCCGTCTCCATCCATGTCGAAGGGTCCGGAGACCGCCCTGGCGCCGGACTGGAGTCCGTCGGGATAGGCTGCGAAGAAGTCGTCCGTCGAAGGAAAGCCCGCGACGTGGTCCACGGTCTGGGCCTGCGCGGAGACGCCGACCGCGAGAAGCAGGAGGGCAGTGGCAATTCGTTTCATGATCCGCTCTGGTGGTGCTTGATGCTAAGCCAACAGAATATTCAAAAACCGGCTGAATATCAACGCAAAACGGTGTGCCGTAGGGGATTTCCCGTCGCCCGTCGCTCAGAGATTCAGCTTCTCCTTCAACACCTTCGAGCGCTCACGCGACGCGATGACCTCGTGGTTCCCGGTGAGGATCAGCTTGTAGCGACCGGAAAACCACGGAATGAGCTCGCGGATGTGCGCGAACTGCACGATCGCCGACCGGTGCACCCGCATGAAGCGGTCCGGGTCCAGCATGGAGGCGAGCTGATCGAGCGTGTGCCCCACGATGTGCTGGCGGATGCGGCTTCGCGGCGGGCCGGGCGGAGCGGGGGTGTCGTCGAGCACGTTCAGGCGCGTGATGCCCTCGGAGATTTCCGCCGACACGATCTGCTCGACCGGGGTCACGAGAATGCGGTCCCGGTACGGGATCGAGAGCTGCTGCACCCACCCGCCCTGGGGGACGGCTCCCGGTGCCTCAACCTGCTCGTCGAACCAGTCCAGGAGCCTGGCCAGCCGCTCCTCCCGATCCCGGATCGACGGGGCGTGGCCCTGGAGTCGCTCGACACGCGCCAGCGTCTCCTCCAGCCGTTCCTTGCCGAATGGCTTCAGGAGGTAATCCACGGCGTTCGACTCGAACGCCCGGATCGCGTATTCGTCATACGCGGTCGTGAACACGACGACGGGGCGTCGGTCCGGAGCCAGCCGCTCGAGCACCTCGAAACCGTCCAGTCCGGGCATGCGGATGTCCAGGAACACGACGTCCGCCTCGTGGGCGGACAGCCACTCCACGGCCTCCACGCCGTCTTTTGCCTCTCCTGCGACCTCCAGGCGGCCGTCCTTCACGAGCGGCTCGAGCAGCTTGCGCAGTCGGGCCCTGGCGGGGGCTTCGTCGTCAACGATGAGTACGCGGACCATGGCATTGGGGGTTGGGTTCTCGATTCAATCGCCGGCCTCCGGGGCATGGCGGGCGGGAAGCAGGATCGTCGCGACCGTGCCGGTTTCCGGGTCCGACCGGATGTCGAGCAGGTCGTCCCGACCGTACAGCAGTGCGAGCCTGCCAGCCGCGTTGGAGAGGCCGATTCCGAAGAAGCTGCGGTCGGGATCGGGGCTTGATGCGAAGAGTTGCTGGATTCCGACTCCGGAGTCCGCCACCGAGACGCGGACCGAGTCGGCGTCAGCAGGCTCGGCGGTGATCGCAAGCCGTCCGCCTCCTCGCTTGCGCTCGATGCCGTGCTTCACGGCGTTCTCGACCAGCGTCTGCACGACGAATGCCGGTACCGGGTGGTCCCGGACCCGGGGATCGATCCGGAACTCCACCTGAAGACCGTCGCCGAAGCGGGCCTGCTCGACACGCAGGTAGTGCTCGATGAGCTCCATTTCGCTTTCGAGCGGCACGAACGGCCGCTTGTCGGTCTGGAGCGTGTGGCGAAACATCGCCGCGAGCCGCTCGACGGCCTCTTCGGCCGAGTCCGGCCGGTCGCCGATGTGGGAGAGGATGGTGTTCAGCGCGTTGAACAGGAAATGCGGGTTGATCTGGGCACGGAGGGCGACCAGTTGAGCCTCGGAAGACTCGCGAGCCAGGTCCTTCTCCCGCTCGACGCGCGCGATGCGATCTGCCGCGAGCGCGAGTTGCCCGGCGAGGGACCGCAGCGCATCCAGGTCCTCCAGGTTGTACACGGCCCCCAGCTTCCGCTTCACGCCGAGAATGAGAAGTCCCGTTGCGGCGATTTCGCCGCGGATCGGCACGGCGACGGCCCCTCCGCGCTCTGTCAGCAGGTATTCGGTATCGGGTGAGAGCCCTCGCTCGTCCAGCTCCGCGTTCCGGACCCAGATCCGGGAATCGTCCTGAAAGTGCGGCCACACCAGCTGGAACACGTGCTCCGTCAGAAAGGGCGGCTCCGGGTTCCATACGGCCGAAACCCATCGCGGGCTTGCTCCGGGCACGAGGAGATGGAGTACGGAGGATCGGGCCTGGAACGCACCGGACAGGGTCTCCACGGTCTGCCGGCACAGCTCGTCCGGATCGACGAGATCGAGCATGTGCGCCTGGAACCGGCTGAGGATCTGCCGCCCCTTCTCCCGGTCCGTACGGAAGAAGGCAGACGCGACGCCCCGCAGTCTCCGGCCGAGGCGGTCCGCCACCAGCAGAAGCACCACGACGAAGAGCGCCTCGACGACGTGGCGCGACCCCCCGAGTGTCCGCAGCCAGGGATCGAACAGCGACATGAAGGCGACGAAAACGAAGAAGATGGCACCGAGCACCGTCAGGTAGACCAGTGCACGCGAAATGACCTCCTCCATCTTCCCGTGACGCAGCGTGCCGTACGAGAACAGGGTGACCGGCGCTACGGCGAGAAGCTGTCCGCAGACCACGATCCAGCCGGCCGCCGCGTCGCCTGCCAGGTCGAGCAGGGGAACGACCTCCTGGACGGACAGGGCGCCGACCAGGGCGACGGTGAAGATCACCAGGCTTCCGGCGGATCCCCAGCCGCCGAAGACCTGCTGGGCCCGCAATGGCCGGAACCGGTAGGACGCCTGGACCACGAGGGCAGCGGCGGCGATGTAGCACGAGGTATAGAAGAGCACGGGGACCAGCAGTCCCTCGAGGGTCACCGGTCCCAGGTGGCCCCGGACGGACACCGCCGCGAGACCTATCACGAGAACGGCCGGAGGAAGCAGGATCAGGAAACGGACGGGACCCGAGTGCTCGCGTCCCATCACGTCACTCGTCACCTCGCGCAGCAGAAAGGCCGGGAACGCGATCCATCCCACGAGTCCGACGAAGGTCAGGGCCTGGAAAACCTGGTCGAAGGCGGTCTCGGCGACGGGCGGGCCGAACAGCTCCAGCAGGGTCAACCGGACCAGGTTGCCCAGGACCCAGACCGAGGACACGAGGATCAGGAGAAACTCGGCCCTGGCTTCACGACTCCTCCGTGCCAGCGGAGCGGCCACGAACAGGGCGATCAGGTGCACGAAGGCTCCGACCGCGAACGCCCACAATGCGAACTGCCACAGGGCCATGGATCGCGGGTACAGGAACGTCGGATAGCGGGCCAGCCGGACGGTCGCCGCGACGTACTGCCCGTCCCGCTCCAGCAGGTAGTTCCTCTCCCTGCCCGGCCCGATCGAGCGGACGGCATTCCTCAGGTCGGACACGTCGAAGAACTGCTGGGACTCCAGCATGAAGAACCGGTCCCCCGTCCGGATTCCGGCGTCCGCGCCCGGACCTCCCGGAAACACCCAGGACGCCTCGATCTGACCGTCCGCGTCCGACCACTCCACCCAGTCGAACGCCTCGGCCGTTCCCATCGAGGGAGAGTTGGTCCCGGCGAGGTACCCCCGCACCGTCCACCAGTCGTAACCGAGGCGGCCGATGGGCGCGAGTGCCAGGAGCACTACCAGGAGCAGGAAGAGGGAGGCCAGGCGGTCGAATCGATCCATCTGCTTTCCAGATTGAACCCACCCCGTGGAACGCGGGTACGATCCTGCCGTAGGGTGGCTCCGGTGAAAGGTAGCGTGGAGGGCCGTGGGCAGTCCAGCACGGGCCGTGACCGGTCGGTCCTTTCACCCGAACGAACGGAATCAGGGCACTCTCCCGCACATGGAACTCGTCGACACGCACGCACACCTGGTACTCGACCGGTTCGACGACGACCGGGAGGAGGTCATCGGGCGTGCCGCGGAAGCGGGGGTGACGACCGTGGTGATTCCCGCCATTGACGTTCCGTCCATTCACGCGGCGCTGGAGCTGTCATCGCGCCATGCGGGCCTCTTCGTCATGGCGGCACTGCACCCGTCCGAAACGAAGAACGCCACCGAGTCGGACTGGCAGGAGGTGGACATGCTGTCGCGGGAGCCGGCGGTGGTGGCCATCGGGGAAACCGGCCTGGACTACTACTGGGATCGATCCTTCGATGACCGCCAGCAGGAATTCCTACGCCGACATATCGCGCTGGCGGAGGATCGGGATCTGCCCCTCGTGTTCCACGACCGGGAGGCGTCGGACGACCTGGTCCGGATCGTCTCGGAGGCCAGGGCCGAGTCGCGGCGGCCCGAGCGCATCCGTGGCATCTTCCACTGCTTCGGTGGCCCTCCTGACCTCGCGATCCGCGTGCTGGGCCTGGGATTCCACGTCGGGATCGGCGGAACCCTCACCTTCAGGAACTCGGGCGTGGCGGACGGCATCCGGAACGTGCCGCTGGATCGGATCGTGCTGGAGACCGACGCCCCCTTCCTGGCGCCCGCACCGCACCGGGGCAAGCGGAACGAGCCGGCCTTCGTCCGCCTCGTGGCCGAGAAGCTGGCCGCCGAGCGCGGAACGAGCCTGGAGCACGTGGCGGCTGCGACCACGGCCAATGCCAGGCACGTGTTCGGACTGGAGTGACGCCTACAGTACGTACTCCGCCGGGTCGATCTCGACCCGCCGATGCTCGGTGACCGCCTGGCGGGCCCGGACGGCAAGCACCGTGGTCGCGAAACCGAGCGCGTAGTCGGCCACGGGAGGGTAGGGGCCGAACGCGTGGTTGTCCGCCAGCGCCTTGAGGGCATGCCAGAGCGGACTCTTCCGATTGGGATCGTCGGCCATCGGATCTCCTCCCTGGGCTTCCAGCTTGGTGGCGTTCGCGATCAGGGCGACTCCGGTCTCCCTGAAGAACTTGTCCTTGCGCGCGTACACCTCCCAGCCCAGCATGGGAGCGTCCACCTCCTTGAACATCCAGGCC
>JAHEEH010000125.1 GCA_024640835.1 Bacteroidota bacterium | reverse complement strand
GACCTCGAGCGTACCGAAAATCTCGAAATCGCCCTGCTCCCGTCTGATCTGCACGCGCCCGGTGCTTTCCGCGTTGATGACGTCCCCCAACAGCGGGTCGATCACCAGGTGCACGACCGAGCCACGCGGAGCGAAGAGGTTGATGTCCAGGTCGAGCCCGTCCAGGAAGCGACGCTCGACCGTGGCACGTCGCGCGAGCAGGAACGGTCGGCGCGACAATTGCCGCAGATCCGGCACGTCCCCGGTCGAGTCCGTGAATACGATGAAGCTGTCGTCGGTCGCGGCGGCTGACTCCACGATGGGGATGAACAGCTCGGAATCGCCTCGAGTGAGGCCGTCGGGTATGCTGAGCTCGGCCGAGGCGAGAGGACCGGACAGCGTAGCCGTGCCGGATCCACGGATCGTTCCGTAGAACGGCAACTCCTCCGTGAAGCCGGTATCGATGATCAGGAGGTCCGCCAGGGCCGCGTTGAGGCCGAAGCTGAAGTACTCGTACTCGTTGAAGAACAGGCTGCCGGTGACTGTGGCTGTTCCTCCATCCGAGTCCCGCACGGTCACGCCGGGGAAGAGAATCGCCTCGCGATCCAGGCCCACCTCGCCCTCGAGCGTGTAACGGACACCCGTCACGGGCACCACGAACGTGCCGCCGGTGGCCGCAAGCGCCACGTCGAACACGGGGCGACGGATAGCGCCCGTCACCCGGCCCCCTCCGGACAGAAAGCCCCCGACCTGGTCAATGTCCTGGTTGAAGATGTACTTCAGAAAGAAGAGATCGGCGCGGGTGACTGTCAGATCCAGGTCGAAGGCCCCTGGATCCCCCTCGGATGGGACGGGGAGACGTACGGTTCCGCCAATGGTGAGGGCATTGTGACGTACCTCGCGCGGGGGCTCCGGCCACCTGAAGCCGGTCGTGTCCGCCGGCGTGAGATCCAGGCGTACGTCGATGTCCGGCCGGCCGGGAACGAGACGACTGCGCAGCAGCAGATGCCCTATGAGACGCCCGTCGAGAACGAGCCCGGTCGTCGTGGCGTCTCCGACGAGAAGCGGGCGCCCCCCGCTCCGTGTGATGGCTGCCCGGCCGTCGAGACGGCCTCCCAGGGACGGTTTCAGGTTGACGAAGCGCGTGAGCTCCTCGAGGCGTACTCCGGACGCGTCGACGAAAAGCGTATCCGTGGACCTGTCGGAGAACGCGCCGCGGAGTTCGATGGACTGTGTGCCGTAAAGATCGGAGAAATCACTCTCCAGCCTGAAGTCGTCCACACGCAAACCGCCTGCGTACAGATCGACGGTGGATGGACGGTCCAGCATCCACGCATAGTTGCGCGCATCCAGCCGGGCCTCGCTGACGACGACACGGTTGCGGTCGGGCATCGATTGTGCTTCGGCACGGACGCGTACAGGGCCAATCTCCGCATGTCGGCCGGCATCCAGCTCGATCATCGCCCGGCCCCGGTCGATGCGAAGCGAGGCCTCCAGGTCCGGCAGGACGACCGGGCCGATCAGCAGCGAGTCGGCATCGAGCCGGGCGTCGAGGCGGAGCGAACGTTCCACGGGATTATCGAAGGCCGTGCTCGCCAGGAAACGCAGCCGAGGAGCCATGAAACCGGTGCTGTCGATTCGAACGGAGTCTCCGTTCAACGCCATGGAGAACATTAGCGAATCGGCATCGGCGCGTGCACGGGCGGACACCACCAGGTGTCCGCGCAGGTCGGGGAGGCCGGGAATCCAGCGGCCGAGAATGTCGGGCCGGTGGATTTCCGCTACGAGCCGTACATCGACGGAGGAGGGCAGGCCCAAAGCAGCGATCTCCCGCTCGACATCACCCCGCAACACCGAGGTCCGGATATCGCGCGCGTTCTCGAGGAACTGCGCCGAGGGGTCGGTTGCACTGCCTGGATACGGTTTGTCCATTTCCCGGCGTATTGCGCCGGAAAGGGCGTCGGCCCAGAATGCACTCGCGGCCGACAGCGCGCGAAAGCGGACATCTCCTGCCAATTCGGCGTGGAGAACGTCACCGTCGATCGTGAGGCGAGGAGCAGGGTCATCGAACCGTGCCAATTCGAATTGCAGTCGGTGGGGGGGCACTAAGGACTCCGCCTGCCCGACACGGACCAGGGTCGAATCGACCTCGAGTCGCAGGGCGCCGGCGAATGACGGCTCATCCTGTCCGGCAAACAGCGCACCGAGCCGACCCGAAGCGACCGTATGCACGCTGTCCGTGCCGAGCAAAGGCGCCGCGTCGAACAGGTGCCAGGCGGCGTCCAGCGAGAGGGTACCCGTCGAATCCCGATTCCACAGCCCGTCGGATCGGAGCCACCCCTCCTGGCCCGAGTCCATTGCCAGGTCGAATCGCAGGGCAGGTCCGACCGAACTGGCATGTGCGACCACGTGCTCGATGCGGCGGTTTCCGATCTGGCTGTCCTCGAGCTCCAGCCGCGCGTCACCGATGATGGATCGGGGTCGGAGCCCTTCGGACGCCAGCTCGAGCCGGCCGGACAGCCGGGTATCCGGAAAGCGCGCGAACGCTGCAAGGTTCAGTGCCCTCATGCCGGCCTCGACGGACAGGAGGGGTCGGAACCGGTCTCTCAGGTCGAAGGAATACGTGGAGGTCAGCGCACCGGCATCGCCATCGAGCACGAGAGTGCCGTCTGCCCGCAGCGAGTCGAAGCGGGACGCATCCAACCAGGCCACGCCACGGGCATACCCGGAAACGTCAAGCGAGTCGAAGGACGTCGCGCGGACCAGGTCCTGACCCGGCAGGAGCGACTTCAGATCGGACGAGCGCGCGTGGATCCGATCGACGGAGACCTCGAAGTCGATCGAGTCGGGGAGACCGACGCCCGTTCCCGAGGCCACGAGGAAGCTCCCGCCGGTCGAGAATTCGAGCCGCGAGACGGCCAATCCGTCCTCGGATCCACTGAGTTGAATGCCGAACGTGCCGGCTCCCGCCAGGGGAAGTCCTGGCACGAGCTGTCGCATCTCGTCGAACGAGAGCACGGGAGCGTCCAGGTCGAGGTCCAGTCCGGCGATCGTCCGCTGCTGAAGGACGACGTTCCCCTCTGCGGCCACGCGACTCTTTTCCAGCGCGATGCGGAGGCGGTTCACCGCAATCCTGTCGTCCCGCAGAACGAGCTGCGTCTCGGCCGACTGCACGTCGATCGCGGGGTTCGTTCCGTGGGCGCGGAATCTGAAGAGGTCAATCTGCCGCTCGTCGCCCGACCAGTCGAGGAGCACCTCGAGCTCGATGCCGTCGATCGCCAGGGTCGCCGGATCCAGGAAGAACGAGCTCCTCGTGGGAGCGCGGAGCGTATCCGGATGCTCGGTATTCAGTCTACCATCCCGGATCAGGACCCGGGCGGAGCGGAAGGAAAGAAGGCCCCGCGTCGAGTCGGAAGGAGCCGAGGACGGGGTCATACCCGCGATGCGGATTCCCGCACTGTCGCCGACCTGTGCCCTGACGGCAGGTCGAATCGCGACGATCCGCGGGACCACGATCCTTCGCCGGACGAGGTCCTCCCAGCTGGTCCGGACCAGGAGGGTGTCCACGTGCATCGAAACCGCCCCGGTGGAATCCCGGACGGATACATCGGTGGCCACGAATTCGCGAAGCAGGTTGCCCGTGAGCCCGCCGATGGTCAATTCGCCGTCAAAGGTCTCGGCGAACTCGGCCTCGATCCTGCGCGCCAGGGCGTCCCTTCCCACCTGGGTCCGCGTGACGGCAACCAGCGCGACGACGGCGACCAGCAACAGCGCCAGGGCACCGCGGACGGTGCGACCGGGAAGTCGGCGCAGAAACTGGAACAAGGCTGGACTCTATTCGGCTGGAGCGCGGTCGATGTAAACGATGGCGAAGGGATCCGGTGCCCGTCACCCCGGTCTGCGAAGCGCGAATCGCCACGCGGCGCCCACTTCGTCCGGCGAAACGTCGTCCACGAGGAGCGGCTCTCCAATCCCTTCGAGCAGCACGAACCGGAGCACCCGCGCCTCCGCCTTCTTGTCGGCCCGCATGGCCGTCATGAGCTCCTCCAGTTCCAGGTCGTCCGGAATCGGAGGGACGGGAACGGCATTCACCATAGCGAGGGCCCCCTCGTACCCGGGGAAGGGACGGCGACCGCGGGAGAGGTGCAGGGCGGCCCGCATCCCGAGCGCGACGGCCTCGCCGTGCGTGAGCGTACCATACCCGAGCGCTGTTTCCAGCGCATGGGCGAACGTGTGCCCGAAGTTGAGGAAGGCCCGAACGCCGGATTCATGCTCATCGATTTCCACGATGCGCGCCTTCACCGAGGCGGCCTCCCGAATCACTGGTGCCACCACCCCGGGCTCTGCATCGAGAAAGCGGCCAAGAACGGGTTCAATGAGGGCATGGAGTGGAGCACCGGCGATCAGGGCATGCTTCACGACTTCCGCGACCCCGCTCGTCCATTCACGTCGCGGAAGCGTGGCGAGGACCGCGTGGTCGGACCATACGAGACGCGGCTGATGAAACGCTCCGACGAGATTCTTGCCAACGGGATGGTTGATGCCGGTCTTCCCGCCGATGGAACTGTCCACCTGGGCGAGCAGGGTGGTTGGCACCTGCACGAGGGGGAGTCCCCGAAGCAGGCTGGCGGCCGCGTAACCGGCGAGGTCTCCGATCACGCCTCCTCCGAGGGCTACGACGGGTGTGGCACGGTCGATCCCCCACGAAAGCGCCGCGTCCAGGATCGTCCCGAAGTGAGCGAGGGATTTCGTGGCCTCTCCCGCGGGCAGCACCACGATGCGTGCATCCCAGCCATGCCGCGCGAAGGCTCGGAGTACTCTCTCTCCGTACAGGCCCGAGACGTTTTCGTCCGAGACCACCAGGCAACGGCCTTCCCGGAGGCCATACCGGGTCATGCCGGCCGGCAGGTCGTCCATCGCACCGAATACGATCGGGTATCGGAGGCCGGACGCCAGTTCGACGTCGATCGGTTCGGAATCGGACATGGCCCGGGCGACAGGCTATCTGCCGGAACCGAGGATGAAGAATATCCCGACCCTGATACCGAGATCCGTGCCGGCCCCCAGGGTCTGATCGACCTCGACATACGGTCTCATTCCCGCATCTTCATCTCCGTACACGAGTCCTGCCTTGAGGTTGACTCCGAGATCCGTGTCGGACTCGTCGGCCGGGGAGTCGGCGGGCAGGTCCTCGAATCGTCGCATGCGGAGCGCGAGTCCGCCCCCTCCGTACATTTCGAATACGGAGACCCGGAAAGGAAGCAGCGCGTCGATTTCGACTACCGTCATGGACAGCTTGTCCATGAACGGATAGAGCTCACCGGTGATACCCAGAATGGCCTCGTGATCGGAGATGTCGATTCCGAACTGTCCGTTCAATCCGATGAGAACATTGCTTCCGTCCAGGTTCAGCCCGGCGTGGACTCCCATACGGGTGGTCTGGGCCTGCGTCGACTGCGGAAGCGCGACGAGCCCGGCAAGGAGAAGCGCAACGAGGAAACGGCCGTGTGGAGTGCGCATGGAATCGGTTACAGGATGGAGGAATGGCGCCGTCAAGATACGCGTGCGGGCCGAGGATACGCTTTCGGGCCGTATTCTTCGGCTCGCCGAGCACTCCATCCGGACCCATGTGTCTGATCCTGGTCGCGCGTGCCGTAAGAACCGACGCCCCGCTGATCCTCGCGGCCAACCGCGACGAGCTCCTGGCACGCCCTGCCGCTCCTGCGTCGTACTGGGACGAGCCCGCCGGTGTGCTCGCGGGACGCGATCTGCTCCGCGGAGGTACCTGGCTCGGCGTTTCGAAGTCGGGCCGGCTTGCGGCGGTCACGAACATCCGCGAGACCGGGGCAGATCCGGCCACTCCGCGGTCGAGAGGGGAGCTTCCCGTCGACTTCCTCGGGTCGGATACGGGAGCGGAAGCCTGGATACGCGGCCTCGAGTCCCGTTGCATGGAGTACGGTGCGTACAACGTCCTGGTCGGCGGTGTGGACGCAGTCTGGTATGCGTCCAACCGGCAGCACTCGTCGCCGGTGTCTCTTCCCGAAGGCGCTCACGGGTTGAGCAATTCGGTCCTGGGTTCCCCCTGGCCCAAGGCAACGCGTGGAGCCCGCGACCTGGCGACGGTCCTGGAGAAGGGGGACCTGTCCGTTGCGTCCATTTTCGACGTGCTGACGGACCGGGAACCGGCCCCGGATGCGGATCTTCCGGACACGGGACTGGACCTGGAGACCGAGCGGCAGCTCTCGTCCCGGTTTGTGAGGCTGACCGGATACGGCACGCGAACGAGCACGGTCGTCCTGTTCGCGGCCGATGGGCACGTGACCCTCGTCG
>JAHEEH010000124.1 GCA_024640835.1 Bacteroidota bacterium | reverse complement strand
GGGCCTGCCCGTTACGGATATGGTTGAGCGGGATGTACTCGGCTCCCGTTTCCTGGTCGTACACGGCCGCGTGCCGGTGGCTGAAGGTGCCACGCCGCGAGTCCTGCCCCGACACCCGGACACGGAAGCCCTGGTCCAGGAGGGTGCCGAAGGCCAGGGCCTCGCCGAACCCCCAGTCGATCCGCTTCTCCTCGTGGAAGAGCTTGTGCCGCCTCTCGAACTGACGCTCGAGCTTCCTGTGCACCTGGAAGCCGTCCGGAAAGGTCTGCAGCGCGTGGATCACGCGGTCCACGGATTCCACGCTCACGGCCGTCTCCACGTCCGGGAGCCGCTCGGATCGCGGTTTGCTCAGGAGCGTGTCGGCGGGGGGAGCCGGCCGCTCGGACAGTTCCTTCGTGCGCTCGAACGCTTCCTGAAGGCGCTGCCGGTAGTCCTCCAGCATCCGTTCCGCCTCGTCGGGCTCCATGTCGCCCCGACGCAGGAGCAGCTCGGTATAGAGCTTCCGCACCGAGCGCTTCCCCTCGATCTTCTTGTACAGAACGGGCTGCGTGAACGTCGGCTCGTCGCCCTCGTTGTGCCCGCGGACGCGGTAGCACAGCATGTCGATGACCACATCCTTGTTGAACACCTGACGGAAGTCCAGGGCGAGCCGGGCGACGCGGACACACGCCTCGGGGTCGTCCCCGTTGACGTGGAAGATGGGGGCCTGGATCATGCGGGCGGCGTCGGTCGCGTACTGCGAGCTGCGGGCCTCCTCCGGCCCGGTCGTGAAGCCGATCTGGTTGTTGACGACGACGTGAATCGTTCCGCCGGTCCGGTAGCCGGACAACTGGCTCAGGTGGAGGGTCTCGGCCACCACGCCCTGCCCGGCGAAGGCGGCGTCGCCATGGATGAGGATCGGGACGACGGAGTCCATGTAGTCCCCGCCGGGCGCGGAGGCGGAGGCCTCGCGGAGGGTCTCCTGCCGGGCCCGGACCATCCCCTCGACCACGGGATCCACGGCCTCCAGGTGGCTCGGGTTGGATGCCAGCGTGAGCTTCACGGTCGAACCGCTCGGTGAGACGTGCTCGCCGCGGGCCCCCAGGTGGTATTTCACGTCGCCCGACCCCTGCATGGTCGTCGGGTCCAGGTTGCCCTCGAATTCGGAGAAGATGACCTCGTAGGGCTTGTTCAGGATGTTGGCGAGCAGGTTCAGTCGGCCCCGGTGCGCCATGCCGATGACCACCTCGTTCACCTCCTGGTCGGCGGCGTCGGAGACCAGCATGTCGATCATCGGGATGAGCGTCTCGGAGCCCTCCAGCGAGAAGCGCTTGTGCCCGATGTACTTGGTATGCAGGAAGGTCTCGAAGGCCTCGGCCGCATTCAGCTTCTGGAGCATGCGCCGCTTGGTGGCCTCCGCGATCGGCTCCACTCCGCGAACCGGCTCGATGCGGTCCATCAGCCACCGCTTCTCTCCCGGATCGGAGATGTGCATGAACTCGATCCCGACCTTCCGGGTGTACGTCTGCCGAAGGATGTCGAGGATGTCGCGCAGGGGCAGGACGTCCTGGCCGCCCAGCCCGCCGGTCACGAACTCGCGGTCCAGGTCCCAGATGGTGAGGCCGTACTGGGTGGGATCGAGCTCGGCGTGGTATGTCCACTCGTAGCCGAGCGGGTTCACGTCGGCGTGCAGGTGCCCGCGCACGCGGAACGACCGGATCAGCTGCAGGACGCGCGCCTGCTTGCGGATCATGTCGGTCTCGCTCGTCCGGTCGCGGCCCACCTGCGGCGTCGTGTCGGCCGCAAGGGTGAACGGCGGGTACGGCACGCCGAGGTCGCCGAAAATGGTCTCGTAGAACTCGTGGCGCCCCAGGAAGAGCTCCTCGATGTGCTGGAGGAAGGCTCCGCTCTCGGCTCCCTGGATCACGCGATGGTCGTAGGTGGACGTGATCGTCATCACCTGCGAGATGCCCGTCCGCGCGATGAGCTCGGGCGGGTAGGCGAAATACTCGGTCGGGTATCCGATGGCGCCGACACCGATGATCACACCCTGGCCCGGCATGAGGCGCGGCACGGACAGCGACGTGCCGATCATGCCCGGGTTGGTGATCGTCGCCGTGGTGCCCTGGAAGTCGGCCAGTTCCAGCGCATGGTCCCGCGCACGCTGCACGACGTCGTTGTACACGCCCAGGAGCTCGGAAAAGCGCAGCGAATCGGCTCCCTTGATCGTCGGCACGACGAGCGAACGCTTACCGCGCTTCTCGACGTCGATAGCGAGACCCAGGTTCACCGAACCCGGAATCACGTGCTGCGGCTCCCCGTCCTCCTCCCGATAGGTCGTGTTCATGCTCGGGAAGGCGGCAAGGGCCCGTACCACCGCCCACGACACCATGTGCGTGAACGAAACCTTGGCGCCGCCGACGTCCTTCTGCCAGTCGTTGATGAGCCGACGATTTTCCGCCATCAGCTTCACCGGGACCGATCGAACCGAGGTGGCCGTCGGGATGCCGAGACTGGCCTCCATGTTCTCGACGATCTTCGCGGCAGGGCCGCGGATCGCCTTGACCTCGGCACCTTCCGGGATCGGCGCGGTGGCGGTGCGGTCGCCCTCGACCGGCGGGGCCGCTGCGGCCGGGGTGGCGGGCCGGGCTTCCGCGGCCGCCAGGAAGGCGGCGTCGGGGCGGAAATCGGCGAAGAACTCGCGCCAGGCCTCGCCCACACTGGCCGGATCGGCCAGGTAGCGCCGGTACAGTTCTTCGATGGTTCCGGTGTTGAATCCGAGCTTGCTCACGTCCCGACGTCCCGCGAAGGGACGATTTGGCCACGAAAACGGAAAGAAAGCTAACGAAAGGCCGGGGGGAAAGGATTCCCCGCGCATCGCCTCCGGCGGTCGCCCCGGCGATCCCGGGCTACATCCAGCCGTGCGCGCGGTACCAGCCGATCGTCTCCGCGACACCCTCCGCGAGCGGTATCCGCTCTTCGAAGCCGAAGTCGGCGGCCGCTCGCGCGTTCGAACACATCAGGGTGGCATGCAGGATTTCCGCGGCCTTCTCGCGGTCCAGAGCCGGATGCCTGCCGACCAGTCGCCCACCCCACTCGGACACGGCTCCCACGACAGGCACCAGGAAGGGGGGCACCGGCATCGTGACCACGCGTCGCCCGACGACCGACGCCGTGGCATCGCGCACGTCGGCCCACGAGACGGGCGGCTCTCCTCCGACGAAGTAGGTGCGTCCGTCCGCGGCGGTCGACTCGGCGGCATCGGCCATGCCGCGCACCAGGTCCCGCGCATGGACGAGGCTCACGGCCGGCCGGTCCGCCCGTCCCACGATCGGGCAGAGTCCGCGAGCGACCGACTGGAAGAAGGTGAGGACGTCGGCGTCCCGCGGGCCGTACACGGCGGGTGGACGGACGACGACGAGCGGCATATCCGACCGGTACGGCTCGATGCCGGCTTCCATCTCGGCCTTGGACCGCCCGTAGCGGCTGACCGGGCGAAGGGGCGTGGATTCGTCCGCGACGGCGAAGTCACTCCGTCCGACGGCGGCAAGGCTGGACGTCACCAGCACCCGGGGCGGGGATCCCGGTCGTGCGCGAATCAAATCGAGGAGGCGTACCGTGTCCTCGACATTGGCCCGGCGGAGCGCCTCCCAGGTTCGGGCGCGGGTGAGTCCTCCCACGTGGAAGACGAAGTCGGCCTCCAGGACCGCATCCCGGATGGAATCGACCCGGTCGAGCGCCCCGCGAACCATGGTCACGTCCATCCCGGCAAGCCATTTCGGGTCGCTCCGGACCAGGCAGCGCACCGAGTAGCCACGGCCGAGCAATTCCTCGACCAGGTGGCTTCCCACGAAGCCCGTCCCGCCGGTCACGAAGGCGATGGGCATGGCGTCAGGCGCGCGCGGTGAGGCGGGCCACGTTTTCGACGTGAAACGTGTGTGGGAAGAGATCCACGGGCTGCATCTCCTCGAGCGTGTAGGCCTCGGTCAGCGCCGCCAGGTCGCGCGCCTGCGTGAGCGGATTGCAGCTCACGTACACGAGCCGCCCGGGCTTGAGGTCGGCGATCTGCCGCACCACCTTGGGATGCATGCCGGCCCTGGGCGGATCGACGATCAGGACGTCCGGCTTCCCGTGCTTCCGCACGAAGTCCGGGGTGAACAGCTTGAGCATGTCCCCGGTCTCGAACGTGACGTTCCCGATCCCGTTGGCCGCCGCGTTCGCCCTGGCGTTCACGACCGCGTCCTCGATGAGCTCGACCCCCACCACGTGCCTCGCGTCGGCGGCGACGAACAGCGTGATCGATCCGGCCCCGCAGTACAGGTCATATACGAGATCGTCCGGCGTCAGGCGGGCATAGTCCTTCGCGACCTGGTACAGGCGCTCAGCCTGCGACGTGTTGGTCTGGAAGAAGGCGTTCGGCCCGATCTCGAAGGTATACGGTCCGATCCGGTCGCGGACGAGGCCGGGACCGAAGACCGTGTGCAGGGCCTCGCCGAACGCGGTCTGGGACACGCCCGAGTGGATCCCGTTGACGAAGGTCGTGACCGCCGGGAATTCCGCGCGGAGGAAGGCCGCGATCTCCTCGTTGCGCGTCTCGTCCAGCCGGCTCGTCACCAGGTTCACCATCAGGTCGTCCGTGTGACGCGCCTGGCGGATGACCAGGTGGCGAAGGTATCCCCTGTGATTCCGGATGTGCCAGGCGTCCCATTCGCGCTCCAGGGCCAGCCTGCGGAAACCGTTCACGAGCTGTGCGCTGAGCTCCGACTGCAGGTGGCACTCGGTGAGATCGATCACCTTGTTGAAATGTCCGGGGGCGTGCAGTCCCAGGGCGAATCCCAGGTCGAACCGCTCGCCCGAAGCGATCTCCTCGCGGGTGAGCCACCGCTCCGCGCTGAAGGAGAATTCCATCTTGTTGCGGTAGAACCAGGGATCGTCCGAGCCGATCGCCGGGTGAACCGTCGGGTTCTCGAAGCCTCCGTGGTGCTCGAAGGCCTCCCGGACCGCCTGCCCCTTGGCGTCCAGCTGGGCCTCGTAGCGCACATGCTGCCACTTGCATCCCCCACATACGCCGAAATAGCGACACCTGGGGTCGGTACGGAGGTCGCTCGCTTCGAGCAGCTCCTCGACCCGTGCCTCGCCGTGCCGGCTGCGCGATCGCACGAGCGTCGCCCGCACCCGGTCGCCCGGAACGCCCCCCGGGAAGAAGACGACGAAACCGTCGATTCGCGAGAGCGACTTGCCCCGGTCGGCGAACTTGTCGATCCGGGCCTCGAAGGTGGTTCCTTTCTTCATGGTTCAGAGGCCCTGGTTCTGTCGGAAGTTGGCCGTGGCCAGGTCGCCCGCGTCACCGGCGAGCGAGGCCGCAGCGACGGCATCGTGACGATCCGCGGCGAGCCGCTGCATTTCGCTGAGCCAGGTGGCCGCGTAGCGTGCGAAGAGGCTGGACACGGCACAGCCGGTCTTGGGGTGTCGCCGGCGGAGCGTACGGTAGTCGGGGCTGAAAATCCCCATGAGACGGGCGTCCGCGATCGACTGCGCGGATTCGCGCCTCCGCAGGTTGCCGTCGCCCAGGACGCCCTCGACGCCCAGGACCTCCCCATCGCCCGCGACCCGGATCTCGTGCAGGGAGCCGCCCGATCCCTCGACCAGGATCCGGACCGATCCGGAACGGATCACGAAGAGTCCGATGGCCGGATCTCCCTGGTAGTAGACGAACTCGTCCCGGCGATACGATCGATGATGGACGGCTTCGGCCAGGTGGACCAGCATGGTGCGCGAGAGCGATGCGAACAGGGGCACGCCGGCAAGGAAGTCGGCCGTATCCCGCAGGTCGACGTCCTCCCGGCGACGCGAGAACCGCGCGCGAAGGCTTCGGATGGAGGTCATGAGGCCGCTGGAGGGCATGGCAGGATATCGTCAGAACGTATGGCCAATGCCGAACTGGATGACGGGATCATTGAATCCGTCCGGCAGAAACACGCCCCGTCGAAGGGGATCGTGGACCTTGTACGCAAAGTCGAGCCGAACGATCAGGTACTCCCATGCCAGGCGCACGCCGAACCCCGACCCGACGCCGATCTCGCGCCAGAACGAATCGAACCGGAAACGTCCGTCCCTCAGGCCCGGGTTGCGCGGCCCCGACCACACGTTTCCGGCGTCGGCGAAGACGGCCAGGACCCAGTCCGCGGCAAGGAGATTGTAGATGACCGTCCGGCGGTATTCGACGGAGGCCTCCAGCTTGATTTCGCCACCGAGCAGGTTCGTGGTGCCCGTCGTCACCGAGTCGACCGCGGAGGCGAAGCTCGCCGATCCGGGACCCAGCTGTCGGAGTCGCCAGGCGCGGACGCTGTTTGCGCCTCCCGAGTAGAAGCGGCGGTCGAACGG
>JAHEEH010000123.1 GCA_024640835.1 Bacteroidota bacterium | reverse complement strand
ACGAGGACCTTGTACGGGGACGGTGCCATGATGACGGGATGGTTCGGAGACCCTTCCGGGCCAAGGTAGTGTTCGTTCGTTACGCCAGTGTTACCCGCCACCCGCCGGAGAGGGTCGCGTCGCCGTCGCCGAATGGTTCGATTCGTACATTCGGAGGAGTTCAAGGGAGCGAGGTGGTCATGGCACTGGGAAGGAAGCTCAGGTACGGCATGGTCGGCGGAGGCCCCGGGGCGTTCATAGGCGCCGCACACCGCAAGGCGGCGGCCCTGGACGGAGAAATGGAGCTGGTCTCGGGGGCGTTCTCATCCGACCCGGCCCTGTCCGCGCGGATGGGGCGGGAGCTGTACCTGGACCCGGCGAGGGCCTACGGCTCGTACGAGGAAATGGCCGACCGCGAGGCCGCTCGGGACGACGGCATCGACTTCGTCTCGATCGTCACGCCGAATCATCTGCACCACCGCGTGGCGAAGACCTTCATCGACCGCGGGATCCACGTCGTGTGCGACAAGCCGATGACGAACACGGTGGAGGAGGCCGAGGACCTGTGTCGACGGGTGGCCGACTCGGGGGTGGTCTTCGCGCTCACGCACAATTACACGGGATACCCGATGGTGAAGCATGCCCGCCACATGGTGCGGACGGGCGAGCTGGGGACCATACGGAAGATCGTCGTCGAGTACCCGCAGGGCTGGGCCGGCGAGCTGGTCGAGACGATGGGAAGCAAGCAGGCCGAGTGGCGGATGGATCCGGCCCGGGCGGGCGTGTCGTCGGCCATCGGCGATATCGGCACGCATGCCGAGAACCTCGCCCGATACATCACGGGCCTGGAGCTGGAGGAAATCCATGCCGACCTGACGACCTTCGTCCCGGGTCGGGCGCTGGAGGATGACGGCAACATCCTGATCCACTACGCGGGCGGTGCACGAGGCATCCTCTTCGCGTCCCAGATCTCGCTGGGCGACGAGAACAACCTCCGGATCCGGATCTACGGCACCGAGGCGGCGCTGGAGTGGAAGCAGGAACACCCGAATTGGCTCCACGTGCGGCGGCATGAGGGTCCGGAGCAGGTGCTCAAACGGGGAAACCCGTACCTGGCCGAGGTCGCGGCGCACAACACGCGGCTGCCCTGGGGCCATCCCGAAGCCTTCATCGAGGCGTTCGCCAACATCTACCTGAACGCGGGCCGGACGATCGCGGCACGGATCGCGGGAGAGGATCCCGGACCGTTCGACACCGACTTCCCCACCGTGCAGGACGGAGCCATCGGGGTCCACTTCATCCACGCAGCCATCCGCTCGGGCCGGGAGAGGACCTGGATCGATGCCCGCTACTCGCCTCCCGCCTGATCGACTCCCCGTTCGCCAATCCAGACCGACCATGTCACGTCCCGTCACGCTGTTCACCGGCCAGTGGGCCGACCTCACGTTGGACACCCTGGCCGCGAAGGCCTCCGGGTGGGGATACGACGGACTCGAGCTCGCCTGTTGGGGTGACCATTTCGACGTTCGTCAGGCGCTCTCCGACCCGGGATACTGCCAGGGCCGCAGGGATCTCCTCGCCAGGCACGGTCTGCAGGTGTGGGCCATTTCGAATCACCTGGTCGGCCAGGCCGTCTGCGACCGGATCGACGACCGGCACCAGGCCATCCTGCCGCCGCACGTATGGGGAGACGGGGACCCGGAGGGGGTGCGCCGCCGCGCCGCCGACGAGATGAAGGACACGGCGCGAGCCGCGGCGAAGCTGGGCGTCAAGGTGGTGAACGGCTTCACCGGTTCGAGCATCTGGCACCTGCTCTATTCGTTTCCTCCCGTATCACCGGCAGCCATCGAGGCCGGGTTCCAGGACTTTGCGACGCGCTGGAATCCGATCCTGGACGTCTTCGACGAGGTCGGCGTACGGTTCGGACTGGAGGTGCATCCGACCGAGATCGCGTTCGACGTCGCGTCGGCCGAGCGTGCGGTGAACGCCGTGGGCGGTCGGGCCACGTTCGGATTCAACTACGACCCCAGCCACTTCGGGTACCAGGGCGTCGATTACGTCGGATTCATCGACCGCTTCGGCGACCGGATCGTGCACGTGCACATGAAGGACGTCTGGTGGTCGTCGGTGCACACGGAGGCGGGGGTGTTCGGTGGCCACACGGACTTCGGCGACCGGCGTCGCTTCTGGGACTTCCGCTCCCTGGGCCGGGGGGCGATCGATTTCGAGGAGATCGTCCGCGCCCTCAACCGGACCGGCTATGCCGGCCCGCTCTCGGTGGAGTGGGAAGACTCGGGCATGGACCGCGAGCACGGAGCCGAGGAGGCCTGCGCGTTCGTGCAGGGCGTAGACTTCCCGTCATCGGGTCGTGCCTTCGACTCGGCGTTCGCGGAGTAGCGCTCAGTCCTCCAGCCGGCGGAACCAGACGTCGCGCGTGCGACCGTTGCCGGACAGGAATCCGCTCACGGTCCCGTCCGGATCCCGGGCGAAGCGGACGGTGCCGTAGGCCCACATGCCGGCGGCGAACTCGTCATCCACGGTATGGGTGAGCTTGAACGGTTCCAGGCGGCGATGGTGGGCCATGAGCGTGGAATCGTCCAGCACGACGGTCACAAGGGTCTCGAGCTCCTCCGACCAGAATCGTCCGGCGTAGCCCTTCAGCTGGTCGGGCGTCAGTTCGGGCACGACGACCTTCTCCATCGGGGAGTCCGGTCCCTGGTGGTGGGTGGCCCGTGAGACGGTCCCGTCGTCGTCGAAGTGGAAGGTGACCGTGGCCTGCACGCCGACGAAGGCGAAGGTCGAATCGCTGGTCGGCTCGACCTTGAACTTCGGTTGATTCGTGGCCTGGGCAAAGAGCTCGCCGTCCTCGACCGAGTACTCGATCATCAGCGGCGCGCCGATGAATTGCCAGGTACCGGCAATGGCCTCCAGTCGGGCGGCCGTGGGCATGCTGTGCACGACGGAATCCGCGGGCTCTTCCTCGACCTCCGGCTCCAGGGACTCGCCGAAGAAGGCCTCGGCGAGATCGGTCCACATGCCCAGGCTGAAGGCCGGGTGATTGCTCGAAAAGAACAGCCCCGACTGGATGTCGGGAAACCAGCCGAACCAGGTCCGGTGCGAGGTTTCCCCGCCCGTGTGCGTGTACAGCATCTGCCCGCGCCACCTGCGCACGCCCAGACCCAGCGCGTAGTCCGTCGTATCGCCGCTCGTGAGGATGCCCCTCGTCGTGAGCGCCTCGATGGCCTCGGGGCCGCCGACTTTCGCATCCCGGAAATTCAGCATCCACTTCGTGATGTCTCCGGCGGTCGTGTTCACCCCGCTCGCCCCGTATGCCGACGCGAAGTCGGTCACGTACCGGTAGCCGCCGGCTTCGGCGTTCGCGTATCCCTGCGAGCTGTTGGGGATGACCTGCCCCTGGTGGGTTTTGATGGTCGTGTGGTCCATGCCGAGCGGTCGGAAGACGCGCTCCTCCATGAACTCGCGGAAGTCCTGTCCGGAGACCCGCTCCACGACCGTCGCCAGCAGCATGAAGGCCGTGTTGTTGTAGTTGTATTCGGCTCCCGGCGGATTCTGGAGGCGAGCCTGCCGCTGGATGAGGCGGATGGGTTCCTCCCGCGTCATGGCGTCCGTGGAATTCCAGCCTCCCATGGGAAGCATGTTCAGGATCTCGCGGTAGCCGGACGTGTGGTTGAGCAGATTCCGCAGCGTGACGGGCGTGCCGAAATCCTTGAGCTCCGGGATGTGCTTCCGCACATCGTCGTCGAGAGACAGCCTGCCCTCCTGCTCCAGGAGGACGAGGGCCATCGCCGTAAAGTGCTTGGACACGGACGCGATGCTCATGCCCGTCTCGGCGGTCATCGGAACGCCGTAGGTAAGGTTGGCCATGCCGTATCCCCGGGCCAGGATGACCTGTCCGTCCTTGACCACCGAGATCGCGGCACCCGGGCGATCCGTCCCGGAAAACGGTGTCATCATCTGGTCCACGAGCTTCCCCGGATCGGTGGCCTTCGGCTCGTTGGCGATGAGGACGATCGCGTAGTCCCCTTCGGCCCCTTCGTACGGAGCGACCTCCACGGTATACGTGCCTTCCGCCTCGGGCGAGAACTGGAACGGCTCGGGACCACGGGCGGGGCTGTCGAACTCCGAGACTTCCTTCCCCTCCGGGTCCAGTATCCGGACCACCACGTCGACGGTGAGCTGGTTCACGTGGCCGTAGACGTACCAGCCCGCGTGCGTGACGAGAGCATACGTGTCCCGCGAGTTCGGGCTCAGGGTTCCGGTGAGCTCCTCACCGATTCGGAGTTCCTGGGCAGACGCGAGGGGTGCGGCGACGATCAGGGCGAGGACGAGGAGACGTCTCATGGGATGCGGGCTCGGATACGGAGGGATCGGCAAGATATCGGACGGTCTGATTCGGCGCTCGCGACGGCGCTCTCCGTCAGATTTCAGCCCGAATTGTCGTATCGTTGGGCGCCCCCAACAGAATCTTCACCGATGACAACCAGGGATCCAGACGGTGCGGCGGACGTGACGCCGTGGCGCAGGCGGGTAGAAGCGCTCGAGCGGGAGTTGTCGGAGGCGAGAAGCGACATGGCCCTGGAGGCGGCGGTGGAGCGGGTCCGTGCGGAGGCGACATCCATGCGGCGCTCGGAGGATCTCCCCGGGGTCCTCTTGACGCTGTTCGACGAGGTCATGGCCCTGGACCTCGGCGTGCTGCGGGTCGGCCTGACGATGATAGACGAGTCGGGACGCATCGAGCCCTGGGTGGCATCGGCAGGGGACGAAGGACGGCGAACCCTTCACAAGGGCTCCTTTACGAAGGACTCGATCGAGGAAGGGGCCCTGGTGCATACGGCATGGGAGTCCCAGTCCTGGTTCTGCTTCCGCGAGCGACCGGAGTTCATCGAGTTTATCCGCGGCATCTACGGGGAGACCTTCGAGCGAGTGCTCGAGACGGTGGAGAGTCCGGAGCAGTACCTCTTCGGCGCGATGCACCGGTATGGCATGCTCCATGCCGTCGCGCCCGAAATGGTGGAGGCCGATGCGCCCGCGAGTCGCGCCCTGAAGCGCTTCGCGTCCGCATTCGAACTGGCATACGGGCGGTTCCTCGATCTCGAACGGGCGGAGGAGGCGGCGCGCGATGCCAGGATAGAGGCGGCCCTGGAACGCATCCGCGCCCAGGCGATGGCGATGCGGGAGTCGACTGACCTGCTCGACATCGTGGTGACGATGCGGAGCGAGTTCACGGCCCTGGGTCACGGGGCACACTACTTCTGGCACATGCGGTGGCTGGATGCCACGTACGAGAAGGCGATGACGTCGGGGGACGGCACCAGGATCGGGATGGTGATGGAGCTGCCGCGCGGGTTTCACGGGAATGCGGCGATGACCGCCTGGGAGCAGTCCGACGAGCCGGTCGCCGTCTTCACGTTCGATGCGGACGGGGCGATCGACTACGTGCACAGGATGGTCCATACAGGCCGGTTCGACCAGATCGATCCGAACCCGCCGTCCGATGACGACATCCGGCACATCGGCGGGTTGACGTTCGTCATGGCCAGGACGACGCACGGTGAGATCGGCTACAGCCTTCCCGGGATCGCGGAACCACCGGCCGAGGATACCGCGGTCCTGGTGCGGTTGGCGGGGGCCTTCGACCTCGCGTACCGCCGCTTCGAGGACCTGAAGGTGGCGGAGGCCGGGGAACGTGAAGCCCGGATGGAGCTCGCTCTCGAACGGGTCCGGGCGCGGGCGATGGCGATGCGATCGTCGAACGAGCTCGAGGACGTCGTGGCCGGGATCTTCTCCGGGCTTTCGGGTCTCGGCGTGAATCCCGAGATCGCCGACATCGTGCTGGTGGATGACGAGACGCGCGATTGCGTCGGATGGTCGTGCCAGTGGGCCGACGGCGAGGTGCGGACCTACAGCTATCGGCTGCCCTACACGGAGCATCCCTTTCTCGAGAGACTGGCCCGGCCCCGGACGGTCGGCGGTGAGGCCTTCCATTACCGGCTGGCGGGCGCGGACAAACAAGCGTTCGACGACCATTTCTTCGCCCATGTGGACCTGCTCCCGGAGGTCCGGAATGCGCTCTCGTCCATCGAGGAGATCACGGCGACCATGGTCCCGATGAGCAGGGGCTACCTCGTCGCCTTTCGACCGGAGCACCTCGACGCGTACGAGATGGAACTGCTGGGCCGCTTCGCACGCATCGTGGACCTGACGTATACGAGGCACGCCGATCTGCAGCATGCAGAGGCCCAGGCGCGGGAGGCGCAGATCGAGGTGTCGCTGGAACGGGTGCGCTCCGCCGCGCTCGCGATGCGCACCGCGGACGAGCTCGAGGAGGTGACGCTGGTGCTGCGGGATGAAATGGGCAGGCTCGGACAGCCGGAGCTCGAG
>JAHEEH010000122.1 GCA_024640835.1 Bacteroidota bacterium | reverse complement strand
GAGGGCATGGACTGGACGGACCAGGCCGTGTACGAAGTGCTCGAGCTCTGCGTGCAGTGCAAGGCCTGCCAGACGGAGTGCCCGTCGGCCGTCGACATGGCCAAGATCAAGACGGAGTGGCTCGATCACTACTGGCGGACGCACCCCATGCCACTCCGCACGCGGCTCTTCGCGGACATGCCCAGGGCGATCCGCCTGCTGAGTGGCCCCATGGCGCCGATCGTGAACGCGATCGCCGCCTCGCGGCCGGTCCGATGGCTGCTGGACCGGGGACTCGGCATCCACCGGGAGCGCACCCTTCCGCGGTTCGCTCGCCGGCCGTTCACCCGGAACTGGAGCGGATCCTCCGGGGGTGGACGGCGCGTGGTCCTGTTCGCCGACACGTTCCACAACCACCAGGAGACCGGACCGGCGTTCGCCGCCGCGCGGTTCCTCACGGCGGCCGGGTACGACGTGATTCCGGTCGGGGACGTATGCTGCGGGAGGACCTACCTGTCCAAGGGCGTATTGACGCAGGCCCAGATCCAGGCCCTGCGGACGGTGGATCGCCTGTTTCCCCTCGTGGAACAGGGCATCCCCGTCGTCGGACTGGAGCCCAGCTGCATCCTGACCATCGCCGACGAGTTCACGAGTCTCCTGCCGGGCGATCCGAGGACGCGGCACGTGGCGGCCGCGGCCCGGACGTTCGAGGCGTTCGTGGCCGAGGAGGCGGACGCGGGGCACCTGGACCATCTGCAATGGAGCCCGCACGATCGCCCGGTCTTCGTGCACGGGCACTGTCACCAGAAGGCGCTGGACGGTCTCGATCCGTCCATCCGCTGCCTCTCCCTGCCGGGCGGGATGGACGTCACGGGCATCGACTCGGCCTGCTGCGGCATGGCCGGGGCCTTCGGGTACGAGAAGGAGCACTACGCCGTCTCGCTGGCCATGGCCAACGACCGGCTGATTCCGGCGGTGCGGAAAGCCGGGGCCGACGCCGTCATCGTGGCGGCCGGCACATCGTGTCGTGCCCAGATCCGCGACCTCTCGGGTCGCTCTCCGCTTCACCCGGCCGAGGTCCTGGCGGAAAGGCTCGTGGGCCGGACCGACCGCTGACGAACCGGCCCGTCGATCAGTCGAAGTGCGCGTTCAGGATCGGCAGCACGCGGAGACCGGGTCGGTTGTTGCGCGCGATGTTCACGAGTCCGACCTGGAGGCCGTGCAGGGACCGGGCGTAGTTGACGATGCCGATCGTCAGGCCATGGACCTCGCCACGGACGCGATTGTACGCCGAGACCGAAACGCCGTGGAATTCCCCGTCCGGCCGTACGTCGAAGAACGCGGGCGAGATGATCGCTCCCTGCACGTCTTCTCCGCCGCTCGCCGGTGCCAGGATCAGGCCCCGCACGGTAGGCGCGCCGGCCCCGACGCCGGCGATGGCGATGCCCGTGAGGGTGTTGCCCGCACCCACGCCGATGCTCCCGATCATGAGGCCTGTCGCGTCATGACCGGCGCCCACGCCGATTCCGCCGATCGCGATGCCTTTCAGGTCGTTCCCGACGCCCGCTCCGAGGCCTCCGAAAATGATGCCTGTCATGTCGCGTCCGGCTCCCACTCCAAGTCCCCCGAAGAGGATGCCGGTCGCATCGCGTCCGGCTCCGGCCCCGAGCCCTCCGAAGAGGATGCCGGTCGCATCGCGTCCGGCTCCGGCCCCGAGCCCTCCGAAGAGGATGCCGGTCGCGTCGTTCCCGGCGCCGGCCCCGAGTCCTCCGAACAGGACGCCGACCGCGTCATGACCCGCACCCGCGCCCGCACCGCCGAACATCAGGCCCTGCAGGTCGTGCCCCGCGCCCGCGCCCAGGCCACCGAATCCGATGCCTCTGAAATCGTGTCCCGCTCCTGCTCCGAGACCACCGAAGGCCAGGCCCTGCAGGTCGCGTCCCGCGCCCACTCCGGCCAGGCCCCAGGCCAGTCCGCGGATGTCGCGGCCTCCGGTCGCCGGCAGACCGATGGCGAGGCCATCGACGTCGCCCCGGAAACTGCCATGCGGGCGATCGTACGGAAACCAGATCGTGAGGTTGACGCCGCGTACGTGCCGCAGGTGCCGGTCACGGAAGTTGATGCGCACGCCGTCGACGCGCGGCGCGTCGCCGATCACGAGTCCGGCTTTCTCGGACGGGATGCCGACCTGGGCCCGTGCCGACGGGGCAATGACCAGCGCGAGGAGGACGGACGCGAGAAAGGCACGCATGGATCCGGGAGGCAAATTCCGCCCGGTGGACGAGATCCGCGCCCGGATTGTTACGCCTCCTTCGTGAAGCCGGTGTGGGGAAAGCGGTGCGGTGGCAGGTCGGCGACCCGGATCACCTGCCGGGTCGCGTGCTCACCGCCAGGGCTTCCGCACCGGCCCACTGTTCGAGCGCGGCCTGGACCATCGGATCGATCCGGTTGAAGATGGGAAACCACGCCTCGCTCCGGTACAGACGCTGTGCGATCCGCGCCTTGAGAACGGTGCGGAGAACGGAATCCACCGCTCGCTGCTCCTCGCGGGTGTACCGAAACTGACCGTCCGTGCCCGACGTGTCGTCGGAGATCACGATGTCGTTCTCGGCGAGGTACTTCCAGAAACCGTCCATGGACGCGTCGTCGAACGAGAACGACTCCCGGAACTCCGCTCGGCGGTCCGTCCACTCCGTCCGGATCCCGGGCTCGCGCTCCAGGAACCACTGCCGTGCGTAGATGGCGTCGAGGGAGCGGGAAACCACCGCCCCGACGATCCGGTGGTTGATGGGGGCGAGGCTGTCGGGCGGCACGACGATGTCCGGCATCACGCCTCCGCCTCCGAAGACCGTGCGCCCGGCGCTCGTCGAGAAGCGGAGGGAATCGGGAATGTGCTCCAGGTACTCGGTCGGGGAATACGTGGCGGCCCGCAGGTCTCCGCGCTTCGATTCGTAGTAGGCTTCGATGTTGCCGTCCTCGTACGGCGTCTGGATCAGGCGTCCCGACGGCATGTAGTACTTGGAGACGGTCAGCTGCAGCACACTCCCGTCCCGAAGCTCGAACGGGCGCTGAACGAGGCCCTTGCCGAATGTCCTGCGCCCCACGATGAGCGCGCGGTCGTGATCCTGCAGGGCGCCGGAGACGATCTCGCTGCCCGATGCGGTGTTTTCGTTCACCAGCACGATGACCGGGCCCGTCTCGAAGAGCCCGCCGGGTCGCGACACGTCGGTCTCTTCCTCGCTCTCGTTCCTGCTCTTCGTGAAGACGATCGTCTTGCCCTCGGGGAGCAGCTCGTCCGCGACCAGGACGGCCGTCTGCTTGATGCCTCCCGGATTGTCGCGCAGGTCCAGCACCAGGCGCTTCATGCCGTTCTTCTTGAGCTCGGCGAGCTCGTCCCGGAACTCCGTATGCGTGGTCATGGCGAACCGCCCGATCCGGACGTACCCGGTCGTGGCGTCGATCATGTAGCTCGCGTCGATGCTGAAGAGCGGAATCCGCCCGCGCCTGATCGTGACGTCGAAGGCTTCGGGGACCCCGCGGCGCAGGATGGTGAGCCGGACGTTCGTTCCCACCTCGCCCTTGATCAGGTCCTGGATTCCGGTCGAAATGAGGCCGACGACCACGGAATCATCCACGGCGACGATGAGGTCGCCCGGCTGGAGCCCGACCTCCTCGCTCGGACCGTCCGGAATGATGGACGTGACGCGGGCGGTGTCGTCCGGCGGGGACTCGAACCAGATCCCGATACCGCCGAAGGTCCCGCGATACCCTTCCTGCACCCGGGGCACCAGGTCGGCCGAGATGTAGGACGAGTGCGGATCCAGTTCGTCCAGCATGGCCTCGATCGCCCGTTCCACGAGCTTCTCGGCCGGGACGTCCTCGACGTACTTGCGGTCGATGAGCATGTACGCATCTTCCAGCTTCCGGAGCTGCTCCAGCGAGTCCGGGCCTCGGAACAGCCCTCCGAAGCGGGCTCCCGCCAGGAGTCCGACGACGAAGAGAAGGAGCGCGGGAAGGAGGAATCGGGTATAGGTCCTGGTCATGAACGCGGATCGGTGATCGGTCGGGTGGGGAGTGATTCGCCGGCGGGGCTGCATTTGTTTCGTCGGGACCGCGGAACGCCCCTTCGGGCCGGGTCGCGTCCGGCCTCCGGGCCGAGGCGGGAGAAACCCGTCGCCACGCGGCTCGTATGCCGCACCCGGGCCCCGGGCCCGTCACCATGCAGCCACCATCCGGTCTTTATGCCATGCGAAGCAAGGGCACGCTGATCGCCGTATTCGTCATTCTGGTCGTCGCGTTCGGCGGATGTGCCGGGTGCGGGGCCTACAACGGCCTCGTGGCGTCGGACGAGGGCGTCATCCAGGCGTGGGCGAACGTCGAGACGCAGTACCAGCGGCGATCCGATCTCATACCGAACCTCGTGTCCACCGTGCAGGGCGCGGCCGACTTCGAGGCGGGGACGCTCGAGGCCGTCACCAGCGCGCGTGCCCGGGCCACTTCGATCACGCTCCAGGCGGGCGATCTGTCCGATCCGGAGCGACTGCGGGCGTTCACCGAGGCCCAGGGCTCGCTCGGGTCCGCTCTCGGGCGCCTTCTCGCCGTCTCGGAGAACTACCCCGACCTTCGCGCCACGGAGGCTTTCCGCGATCTGCAGGCGCAGCTCGAGGGAACGGAGAACCGCATCAACCAGGCCCGCCGGGACTACAACGCGGCCGTGGCCTCGTTCAATACCTCCGTCCGGCGCTTTCCCACTTCGATCGTCGCCTCCCTTACCGGGTTCGAGCGTCGCGCTTCGTTCGAGGCCGATCCCGGATCGGACAAGGCTCCGGTCGTGGAATTCAACTGACCGAATCGTTTCCGTGAGGCTAGCCCTCGTTCTGCTCTTGGCCTTGGCGGCCGTTCCGGCGTCTGCCCAGACGCCGGTCGTACTCGCACCGTCGGGTACATGGGTAACCGACACGGCCGACATGCTCTCGGCGCAGGAGGAACGGCTCCTTTCGCAGCGTCTGGCAGGGTTCGCGGACACGACCTCCACCCAGATCGTCGTCGTGACCATCGCGTCACTGGACGGTGCGGCGCCGGTCGACTATGCCACGGCACTGGGCCGTTCGTGGGGGGTGGGCCAGCAGGGACGTGACAACGGGATCGTCGTCCTGGTCTCTCGGGACGATCGGGAGGTGTTCATCGCGTCGGGATTCGGTCTCGAAGGTGCCCTTCCGGACGCAGTGCTGAGCCGGATCGTCCGTCGCCTGATCGTTCCGAGGTTCCGTGAGGGTCGTTTCTACGCCGGGCTCTCGGACGCGGTGGACGCCCTGATGCTCGCCTCTGCCGGCGAGTTCGACGCGATTGCACCCGACGGTGCTCCGTTCGACGTCCGCACCGTCGCGATCCTGTTCATCGTCGTCGTGATCCTCGTCATCGTCGTCTCCTCGGCCAGGCAGGGAGGATCGGGCCCCGGTGGCACCCGGTACCGCTCCCGGAGCGGCCCCGTCATCATCTGGGGCAACCCGGGCTTCGGACATCGTCACGGAGGCTTCGGAGGAGGATTGGGTGGGGGCTTCGGAGGAGGTTTCGGTGGCGGAGGAGGTTTCGGCGGGTTCGGCGGCGGCGGCGGATCGTTCGGGGGTGGGGGAGCCGGCGGTAGCTGGTAGGAGGGTCTCATGAGTCGACTCGATGCATTGCTGGCGTTCCACGCGGAGGATCCGGACGACGGATTCGTCCGGTTTGCCATCGCGACCGAGTACCTCAAGGATCAGAACCTGGAGGCCGCGCTGGCCTGGTTCGAGGGCCTCGTTGCCGACCAGCCGGACTACGTGGGCACCTACTACCATCTCGGCCGGCTGTACGGGAGACTCGGCCGTCCGGGCGATGCCGAGAGGACACTGGACGAAGGCATCGTCGAGGCCGGGCGCCAGGGCGATCATCATGCGCGGGCGGAGCTTGAACGAGCCCGCCTGGAATTCCTCGGCACGGAAGGGGGAGCCCCATGAGCATTATCCGCACGATCTCGTGGACGAGCGTGGTCGCCTGCCTGCTGATCGGATCGCAGGCCGAACCCTGCAGGGCGCAGGGTCGTGATTCCACGCACACGGTGCAGGCCGGAGAAACGCTCTTCCGCATCGCCGGACGGTACGGGCTGACGGTGGCCCAGCTGCAGCGCATCAACCGGATCGAAGGCACCGTGATCCGCGTGGGACAGGTCCTTCGGGTCGTATCGGCGGGCGATCTGCCGGACGCCGCAGATGCGCCGGCTCCGTCCGTGCACGTTCCTCCACCCTCCGCGGAGCCGGTCGTCTCGGCCCCGGTTCCAGCCCGACAGCCTACCGTTTCCCCGGCCGACGGAGAGCCGCGCGGCTATGCAGTCGATGGCTCGATGTCCGACATCGAGGTGGCCTTTCGGCTGGGCGTCCCGGCGGA
>JAHEEH010000001.1:20794-23370 GCA_024640835.1 Bacteroidota bacterium | reverse complement strand
GAGGCTGTCGGGGCGCACGTAGACCTGCGTATGACGGTCGTAGATGCCGGCAGCGATGGACACCAGGTACGACGATATCGGGTAACGGTGGGACCACGCCCACGTGGTCGTTCCGTCTCCATTCGACTCCGTGCCCGTCAGCAGGCCGTTCGACGCGACGCGCATGGGATCCGGGACCCGGACGACGACGTCCACCGAATCCGCCTTGTCGGACGGGTGGTCGATCCCCGGCCACCAGGTGCGGGCCCCGTAAGGCTCGCTCAGCGTCCATACGTAGGGCTCACCCGCTCCCCGCGTCCCGGCCGCAAAGCTGCCGAAACCCGTCGACGCCGGAGAACCCTGGTACGCGACCGTAACGTCGACGCGCTCGCCGGCGACGGCCGGCGGGTCCAGGTCCACGGCGAGGATATTGCCGAGCGAGCTCCACGCGAGAGGCGATCCACCCGGAGCCGTGACCGAGTGCACCGACATGGAACCGTGGAAGTCCAGCTCCAGCACCGACAGGACGGGTGCGGTAGCCGTGCCGACGATGCGTGTCGTCCCCTCCACGAATCCCGGCGTTTCGGACGTGAGGTCGAGCGCGATGCGATAGTATCCGGCATCGAACCCGGCGCCCGACCGCGCCATCCCCTTTCCCGCGACCGGGATCGTCATGTGCGGGCCGAACCGCGACGCGGCGCACTGCAGCACGGCGTCCTGCTCCGCGGGGGCAAGGGCCTGGCGGCCATGCGCTTTCAACGGCACGAAGGCGAGGACCAGGAGAAATAGGAGCCGGAAGAGGAATTCCCTCGTCTCCACCCGGGCCGGCCGCACGCGAGAACACGGCGCCCGGAGGGCTCCTGCGGTCGTCACCTCGTTCCAGGGGCCTCGCTCTTCCATCGGCTCACGGGCTGCTCGGGGGCGCCGTATCCACGCTGCCCTCGGGGGGCTGTTCCCCCCGGACGGTCAATCGCCCCCCTGCGGCATCCGTGCTCCCACCCGTACGCGCCATTCCGAGAGCGCCCGTCTGAGCGCGTCGGCGTCTTCCGGCCGCGTCCCGCTCAGGTCCCTGGTCTCGGAGGAGTCCGCCGCCAGATCGTAGAGCTCGAAACGCCCGCTCTCGAACCACTCGATTCCCTTCAGCGAACCGATCCGAATGGCTCCCGAAGGGCGGTTGCCCGACCCGTGGTAGTGCGGGAAATGCCAGAACAGGGTGTCGTGGACGGCCTCCCCGCCCTCCATCAATCCGACCAGGCTCCTCCCGTCCAGAGGCGGCCCGGGCGCGGCTCCGATCCCGGCCAGGTCGAGAAGCGTGGGCATGAGGTCGGTCGTCATCGCCATGCCGTCCGTCCTTCCGGGCGCCCCCGCCCGTCCGGGGTCGGACACGATGAGCGGAATCCGGATCCCTCCCTCGTACAGCCATCCCTTGCCGGCCCGAAGCGGGAGATTCGACGTCGGGGCGGAGTGCCCGGCAGGGAGCGTGCTCAGCCCGCCGTTGTCGGACACCAGGACGACGATGGTCCGGTCCGCGAGACCCCGATCGCCGAGAAACGCCCGGATGCGGCCCACGGACTCGTCCACCGACGCGACCATCGCCGCATAGACCGGATGGTCCTGGTGCCGCTTGTTCTCGGCCCCGTACGCCACCGGCTCCACCGCCTGGTCCTCGAAACCGGGCACCCGCGCCTCGAAGTGGCGAACGAGATCGGGACGGCCCTCGAGCGGCGTGTGCACGTTGTAGTAGGACAGCGTCAGGAAGAACGGCCCCCCGTCCACCGTCTCCAGCCAGCCCAGCGCCTCGTCGGTCAACCGGTCGGTGAGGTACTCGCCCGTCTCCCCGTCCTCCAGGTCCGGGACGTCCCACGGACTGCTCCCGGGCCGCGCGTAGGGATAGAAGTAGCTGGCCGGATGCCCCGCGCCGTGCCCGCCGACGTTCACGTCGTATCCCTGGGCCTGGGGGAGAAACGGCGCGGATCCCAGGTGCCACTTGCCGAAGAACCCGGTCGCGTAGCCCGCGTCCCTGAAGGCCTCCGCCACGGTCCTCTCGTCCAACGGAAGCTCGGATTCGTTTCGGGGTGGAGCGAGAAGGCCCCGCTGCTCGCCCCCGATCCAGTCCGTGATGCCCAGGCGCGCCGGATGCCGGCCCGTCATGATCGAGGCCCGGGTGGGCGAGCACACGGGACTGGCCGCGTACATCGACGTGAACCGCCAGCCGCCGGCCGCCAGCCGGTCGATCTCCGGCGTTTCGTGGTAGGTGCTGCCGTATGCGCCCAGGTCCGTCCATCCCAGGTCGTCCACGAGCAGCAGGACGACGTTGGGCTGTGCCACGCGGCTGCACCCCGCGAGGGAGAGCGTCGCGGCCAGAACGGCGATGGCAAACGGTTTCCTCACGCGGACCCGGGCGGCAGGCTCGATGGAACGCCAGGTGTGGATCGGTTCCGGGGGCCTCGTCCGGGCTCCGGAACCGCACGGGCAATACGACCGCGGAGGCTCCCGGATCCGGCCTCCGAACCTGGCTGCCGCCGCCGCCTCGGCCGGTCGCGGTGCAGGGCGCGGGAACCGTTGGCGGAGCAGGGGGATTTGCAGGCCCATGACGC
>JAHEEH010000001.1:19881-20784 GCA_024640835.1 Bacteroidota bacterium | reverse complement strand
TGCTGTCCCTCGTCGTCCTCTCCCTCGTGGTCTATCCGGCGTCGTCCCAGACCGCCGGAAGCGACACCGTGCGGGTGTCGGTCGGCGGGGCCATCGACCGCGCCATCCGGGTGAGCCCGGACCTCCTCGCGGCCGAAGCGGGCATCGACTTCGCGTCCGCACGGCTGGATCTGGCCCGTTCGAGTCGGATTCTGCCGGAGTTCAGTGCCACGACCGCGCACTCTTTCGCGCCCGGCCTCGACAATCCGAACGACGCTCCGGTTCACCAGCTGTACCTGGATCCCGACGTCCGAAACGACTGGGAAGATCTCCGGCCGTTCAACCGCATCGAGGTGAACGCCGTCCAGCCTCTCGTCACCTGGGGCGAAATCGGACGCTCCATAGACGCGGCCCGGTTCGGACTCGAGGCGGAAAGGCAGGGCGTTCGGTCCAACCGGATCCAGGTGGCCGTCCGAACGGGCGAGCTCTACTACGGGCTCGTGCTTGCCGAAGCGCTCGAACGGCTGACCGACCAGGCTTCGGACGTCGTCGGGAAGGCGAAGGACGAGATCCAGAAGCTGCTCGATGAGGGCGATCCCGACGTCGATGACGCGGATCTCTTCCAGGTGCTCATCACCGAGCAGGAGTTCAACCGGCGCGTGGTCGAGGTCACCGAGCGCCTGGCGACGGTTCGTGCGGGACTTCGGCGGCAATTGATGCTGCCCGACGACGTCGTGGCCGAGCCCGCGGATTCGGTACTGGCCCCTCTCGTTCTCGAGCTCGAGCCGATGGACCATTACATGGCGCTCGCCCTGTCGGAGAGACCCGAGCCGGCCCGGGCCCAGGCCGGTATCGCCGCCCGTCAGGCGCTCGTCTCGGTTGCGCGGTCCGCGTTCTTCCCGAAGCTGTACCTGGGTGTCGAAG
>JAHEEH010000001.1:1202-19871 GCA_024640835.1 Bacteroidota bacterium | reverse complement strand
CCCTTCCTGTCGCGCTCGGTCAGAGCCGGCTTCGGCCTGCGAATGGACTTGAACGTCCGTCAGACCCGGGCCCGTGTCGAGCAGGCCCGGGCACAGCTCAGCGAGGTGGTCCACCAGTCCGAGGCGGCCCGTCAGCTGGTCATGATGGAGGTGGAATCCGCCTGGCGAACCCTCAGGGTGCGACAGGCAGCGGTGACCGCTGCGGAAGAGGCCCTGCACCTGAGCAAGGAGTGGCTGCGCACGGAGCAGGTCAATTTCGATTTCGACCTGGGAAACACGGAGAATCTCGTCGATGCGGTCCGCTCCAACCTGGAGCTGCAGGCGGCCCGGCACCAGGCGGTCTACGACTGCAACGTGGCCGTCCTGCGCCTGCTGGCTTCGGCCGGCCTCCTGGATCGCGCCGATGCGTTCGGCATCATACTTGATTGAGTTCGGGTGAGACGATCCGTCCTCCCGATTCCGCAGCCCTGTCCCGCCATGCGCCCTCTCCTGTCCACGATTCTCCTCACCGCCGTCCTCTCCGTGCTGTCCACGGCGTCGCCCGCCCTGGCCCAGAGCCCGCAGGCGGAGCTGCGTGCCCTGCTGGAAAGCCGCGACGCGGACATCAAGCGGCTCCTGGGCAGGACGGACGCCGAGGTGACCGGTGAGCGGCGCGAGCAGTTGCGCACCGTCATCAACGGGATCATCGACTTCGACGCCATGAGCCGCGGTGCGCTCGGCCCCCACTGGGACGGTCTGTCCGGCGCCCAGCGAACGGAGTTCACGTCGGTGTTCGGAGCCATCATCCGCGGACAGTCCCTCCGGAACCTGAAACCGTACCGCGCGGCCATCACCTACCGGTCCATCGACGTCACGGGCGATGCCGGGCACGTCGTCACATCCGCCACGGTCGACGACGTCGTCATGATCGTGGCCTACGAGCTCGCCCGGGGCGGCAACGGCTGGCACATCACCGACGTGGTGATCGACGACGTCGGCACGGTGGAAGGCTACGCTCGCTCCTTCCAGTCCGTGATTCGCAAGCGCGGATTCGACGCCCTTATGCAGAGGCTTCGGGAAAAACTCGCGGAAGTGGAGGCCGAAGGCTGATTTCGACTCCGAACCGGGGTTGGGCAGCCGCGTAAGACCGCGATTACCGACCTCTCGACGGATGTCCGAAGGATACGTTCTGCACTCGTACGGCGACTCCCGGTATCTGAAGCAGGTCGTGGCTTCGGTCGATACCATCCGGCGTCACGACACGCGTCGGCCGATCGCCCTCTACGCCTCCGAGGATCATCTGCAGATCCTGCGGACATCGGGCCTCGACCCGTTGTTCGACGTGTTGGAGGTCCTTCCCGAGGAACACCGCTCCATCGTCGGCTTCAAGCACCACCTCGACCGGTTCATGCCGTTCGATCGGTGCCTGTTCGTGGACGCCGACATGATCTGGTGTCGGGATCCTGATCCGCTCTGGCAGCAGCTCTCCGGGTTCGATTTCACGGCCACCGGTCACCAGAGCGCCGATTTCTGGTTCGGAGGCCCGAAGGGACCGGGCATCGTCCTCGACTACCTGCTGGACCGTCGCCGTCGCACCATGCGCCGGTTCGCACTCACGTACCTGCCGCGGGTCCAGGCAGGGCTCCTCTACGCGTCCGATCCGGCAACCGTGCGCGAGGTGTGTGAGGTCGCGCGCGGATTCCTGTCCCGCCGGGCGGAGACGCACTTCCGAAGCCGCCTGGACGAAGGGCGTTCCGAGGAGTCGTGCGAGTGGAGCCTCGCCATGGCCATGAGCCGGATGGACATTCCCGTGTACCCCTGGCACCAGGGCCAATCCAGTCCCCAGCTCGACTACGTTCCGGGCCTGGTGGACCATGACCCGGATTTCGAGCAGGTGCGCTGCCGGTACTACACGGATCGTCGCGTGCACGGCTTCCGCGGAATCGCCGCCGTGGGGGTGAGGCGTGCGCTGACCGCTTTCTTCACGCGCATACCGGGCCGTGGAGACCACATGATGGTCACTCCCTTCTCCCTGCACTTCGGATGGCTCCGCTACAAGCGGCCGTACCTGGAGTTCGCGGATCGGACCTGGACCCGGTTGTCCGGTCGCCAGCTGTCCGAGGGCCTCGAGGCCGGGATCCTGTCGCTCCACGACTGATCAGGCCGACCAGAGGGACCAGAGCAGTGCGGCCAGTTCCGGCTTCACGAGCATGAACGCGACCGCGCCGGCGAGCAGCAGGACGACCGGACTCACGAGCCAGAGGATGACGGTTGCCACGGGATTCACCCGGGCGATCTGCGCCAGGTCCACGTTCGTGCGGATCGTCCCCCAGAGCGCGACGGCAAGCCACGCGGCGGGCATCCATTCGATCGACCGTCGGAATGCGGCCTCTCCCAGCCCGTCCACCACCATGGCCGCGACCAGGAGAAGCATCATGGGCCATCGGGGCCAGACGGCCGTCGCCAGGGCCTGGGAGGGCTTCAGCGGAGCCCTTCCCCTTCCGGCGAGCGTCCACACGAATACCCAGAACACGAGCGCGAGCAGCCCCGCGCTTCCGATGAAGACGACCAGGAGCGCGTCGTCGGTCAGGAGCGCGTTCATGGCGGCCCGTCCGTCCGGACCGGAGCGGTACCAGAGCGCGTGCAGCGTCGCGGAGTCCGTCATCATCCGCGTGACCTGGGCCCCCAGAAGTCCGATCACGAGTCCGAGAAGGACCAGCATCACGGTCGACAGGACCGTCAGCACGTCCCTCCCCTCCTGGATCGCATGGCGATAGAACCCGTGCGCGAAGAAGTACCGCGGGATCATCGCCCTGAAGCGGGGCGAAGCGGCCACCATCACCGCGATCGTGGCCAGCACCAGCCAGCCCAGCAGCACGAACCAGGACGCTCCCTCCCTGGGGGGCGTGCCCGCGAGAAGCCGGAAGGTGGTCTGCCCGTGGGCGAGCATGCCCTCGGCCACGTCACGGGCCAGCCGGGCGCGGCCCGCCTCGTCCTGCAGCCCGTACACCGTACCGAACGGCGCGGGATGGAACGCGTCGAGATCTTCGGGCGGGGCATCCTGCCATCGGTAGAGGAACGCGACGGAGAGGTCGGTGCGAGCCAGGAGCTTCGGGATCGTTTCCTCCAGGAAGAGCGCCTGGAGCTCCTCCGAGGACTCGACCAGCAGACCCCGCTCGGCCCCCGGGTCCACGCGGCGCCCGACGGCCGCCAACCCGATCCGGCCCGATCCCGACCACCGCTCCAGGAGGTCCACCGGCCGATCGTGTATCGGATCGTCCAGGAGCACGAGGTTCACGCTTTCGGAGCACCGGTCGGATCGCGGAAGCCAGGAGACGTAGTAGAACTGCACGCCCGGCGCTCCCCGCTGCCGTGCCCAGGGCACGAATTCATCCAGCGTACCGCAGAGCGCCTCTTCCATCGTGGACGGTGCGAAGGCGAACCCGAAATGGCGGGCGGAAGGGTGATCCTCCGTGGAGGCCAGGGCGTCGGCCAGCAGTCCGCGGGCCACGGCGAGGGTGTCGGTGAATTCCCGAGCGGTCAGGAAATACAGTTGGAGCTCCTGGTACAGGTCGATGCCCAGCGTATCGGCCAGGACCAGCAGCTCGACCCGATCGAGCAGGTGGGTGCGAACCGCGGTGAACCCCATGGCCCGGATCGCACGCAGGTCCGCTTCCGCCTCGAGAAGATCGGCGGGGGGATCCCATACCACCCCCATGCGCGGCGCCTGCCGCGCCGCTGCCGGAAGGACGATCAGGCAGAAAAGGAGGACGCTGAGAAGGCGTCTGTTCATCGGTATCCGCAGGACTCGCCGGAATGTACGGCCCCGCTCCGCTTGTCCCCTTAATCGACGCCGGCCGCGCCCCCCACCGGAACGCGGCCGGTCGCCGCACCGAACCCCTCGCTTTCCCTTCACGCCGACAGCCTGCGACGTCCGGTCCCTGGTGCCCAGCTCACGGGCGGACCGTGGAAAGGAGGTTTCCGAAATGTCATCCGGCTCCGAGCCGGTCAGTCGAGCATCTTCCTCAGGAATGCCGGGACGTCGTCGTTCCCCTTGGCGACCCGCTCGGTCCGCTCCTCGATCTCGTCCCGCTGGAGCTTGCGCACCCGCGCCGTACCGCCCAGCGGGGCCCCGTCGCCGTTGGCGTGGGTGCCCGGCAGCGTCGTGACCGTCTTCCCGCGCCTCTCATAGGCGGGAGCGTCCAGGTTCTGGAGCGCGGTCTCCCCCTTGTACTCGACGGCACGGTCCAGGGGAAGCGTCACCTGGCCCTTCCTGTGCGCATTTCGACCCTGGGAATCGAAGCCCGTGGCGATCACCGTGATCCTGAGCTCGTCGCCCATCTCCTCGTCGATCACCGTACCGAAGATCACCTCGACGTCTTCTCCGGCCTCCGTCTGGATGATCTTCGTCGCCGCAGTGGCCTCCCGGATGCCGAGTGACTGGTTGGCGGTGATGTTCACGAGCACGTTCCGCGCCCCGTGTATCGACAGACCGTCGAGGAGCGGGCTCGAGAGCGCCTCCATCGCGGCATTCTCGGCCCGTTTCTCGCCCGAGGCCGTGGCCGACCCCATGAGCGCCGTGCCGCCATTGCGCATGGTCGTCTTCACGTCCGCGAAGTCCAGGTTGATCAGACCGTGGACGGTGATGAGGTCACTGATCCCGCGCGTGGCGTTGTAGAGCACCTCGTCGGCCTTGGCGAAGGCTTCGAGCAACGACGTGTTGCCGTCGTCGATATCGAGGAGACGCTCGTTCGGGATGATGATGAGCGTGTCCACGTGGTCTCGAAGCAGGTCGATGCCCGTGTCGGCCGATTGCAGACGACGACGTCCTTCACATTCGAAGGGCTTCGTGACGATGGCCACGGACAGGATGCCGATCTCCTTGGCGATGGCGGCGACGATCGGCGCACCCCCGGTGCCCGTGCCGCCCCCCATTCCGGCCGTGATGAACACCATGTCGAAGCCCCTCAGGGCCTTCTTGATGTCATCGCGGCTTTCCTCGATGGCCTCGGCGCCGATGGCCGGCCGGGCCCCGGCCCCGAGTCCCTTGGTCAGGCTCGCGCCTGCCTGGATCTTGTTGGGGGCGAGATTCGCGGCGAGCGCCTGCTGATCCGTATTGACGGCGTAGAACTCCACGCCCTGAATACCCTCACTGATCATGTTATTCACGGCGTTTCCGCCGCCGCCTCCCACGCCTACGACGCAGATCTTCGCCTCCTCGTTCATCGCGTCGTCGAACGCGAAGTGAGAGCTGAACGAATGGTTCATGGTTCCTCCGGTAACAGTTCGGTGCTGGCTGTGCCGTTTGGGGCTGAGCGGTCCCTACGGCTTTCGTTTACAGTTCGTCGAACCAGGTTTTCATGCGGGTCGCGATCTTGCCCACCAGGCCGTCGCCGATCGACGCCGCCTCGGGCACCACGCTCCCCATGTCGCTCCTGAACGGCGTGCCGCCCAGGGATTCCGGCCGCAGTCCATACAGGACCAGGCCCACGGCCGTGGCGAACTTCGGGTCGTCCACCTCTTTCACCAGGCCACCCGAGAGTCCCATCGGGACGCCGATCCGGGTCTCCAGGCCCAGGATTTCGGACGCCAGTTCGTCGGTCCCGGGGATGAGCGAACCGCCGCCCGTGAGCACGACGCCCGCCGAAAGGTGGCGTCCGTATCCGCTCCGCTTGATCTCGATGGCCGCGATTTCGATGATCTCCTCCATGCGGGGCTGGATGATCTGCGCGAGCGTGGACCGGCCGATACGCTTCTCCGTCCTTCCGCCGATGCCGGGAATCGCGATCTCCTCGTCGTCCGACACCTGGTCGGACAGCGCCACGCCGTACGTGCACTTGAGGCGCTCGGCCTGGTCGCGCATGATGCCCAGGCCTTTCCGGATGTCGTCGGTCACCTTGTTGCCGGCTACCGCGATCACCGCCGTGTGGCGAATGGTGTTGTCCTCGAAGACCGCGATGTCGGTGGTGCCGCCGCCGATGTCGACCAGCGCGACGCCGACTTCCTTCTCGTCCGGATGCAGGACCGCGAACGAGGACCCCAGCGGCTCGAGCACGATGTCGGCCACCTGGTAACCGGCCTTCTCGATGCAGCGGTAGATGTTCTTCGCGGCGGAAACCAGGCCCGTGATGATGTGCACGTTGGCCTCGAGCCGCACGCCGCTCATGCCGACCGGGTCGGCCACGCCGTCCTGGCCGTCCACGATGAACTCCTGGGGAATGACGTGCAGGATTTCGCGGTCGGCCGGCATGGCCACGTGGGTCGTGTCCTCGAGCAGACGATTCACGTCGCGCTCCGTGATCTCCCCGTCACGATTCGAGATGGTCACTACGCCGCGGCTCTGGAAGCTCTGCACGTGATCGCCGGCGATGCCCACGAGGACGCTGCGGACGGACACGCCCGCCATCCGCTCCGCCTCGCCCACCGCGTGACGGACTGCGGCCACGGTCTTGTCGATGTTCACGACCACGCCGCGATTGAGGCCCTCGGACTCGGCGACGCCGACGCCGAGGACGTTGATGCGATCCAGTTCGTCGGCCGTGGCCACCACGGCGCAGACCTTGGTCGTACCGATGTCGAGTCCGACGACGATGCGTTCGTTCATGGCTGGATGGGGTTTCAGGTGAAGTCGCCTTCCGGCGACCGTTATGATGATTCGTTCGTTACGATCTGGCTGTCAAAACGGAGGTCGACCCACGAGAAGCGAGCATTGGGACGGGCAAGGACCACCTGGTCCCAGAAGGCCCTGAGCCGGACCAGGCGTTCCGCGGACACGGCACGGCCGAGCCTCACCTGGAGCGTCCTGCCCTGCGGCGTCACGGTCGTGCTCAACGTGATTCCGCCTCCGTCGTCCACGCGGAATTCCGACAGGAGGGCGTCCACGTCCTCCTCGATGTCCGGTAGCGCCGACGCGAGGCCACGGACGGCTTCGTTCCGGATCGGAACGACCGGGTGATACCGTTCGGAGAGCCCCGTCAGGATCGGGACCCGCCACGATCCGCCCGGTCGGTACGGCATCCGGAATCCCTCCGCGTCGACGTAGTACGACGGCTCGCCGCTCGCGGACAGGGCGAGCAGCACGGGAGTCCGCTCCGTGACGTGGATCGACACCGTGCCGGTCGGGAGCCGACTTACGACCGCGTCCTCCACCCAGGGATGGCGGCGCACACGGTCCTCGATCAGGGTGGGGGAAACGGTGAACAGAAGGGAGTCCAGGGGCACGCGGGCCAACGCCACGATCGCGTCGTCCGTCGCGTGTTCCGCACCGCGCACGACCACGGACCGCACCGGAATGCTCGTCACACCCTGCCATCCCAGGACGGCTACGGACAGGAGCGCGGCCGCGGCGATCCATTTCGCGACGGAGGCTCCGAAGGCGGGGCTGCGTTTCTTGCTCTCGCTCATGGCTCAGGCCTCCTCCGCGGGTTCCGCGCCGAGCTCGCCGAGCAGGGAGCGACTGAACCGCCAGATGTCACCGGCGCCGAGCGTGATCACCAGGTCTCCGGGCTCGATCACGCGGGCCACGATGTCCGGAAGCGCCTCGCGATCCTGAACGTAGTGCACGGCCCGGTGACCGAACGCGCGGGCCCTTTCGGCCACCTGTCCACCGTCCACGCCGTCCACGGCGGATTCACGCGCGGCGTAGACGTCCGTGACGAAGAGCACGTCCGCATCGAAGAACGCCCTGGCGAAATCGTCCAGGAAGTCACGGGTGCGCGAGTAGAGGTGCGGCTGGAATACCGCCACGATCCTCCGGTCGGGCCAGGACCGCGTCGCCGTCTCGAGCGTCGCCCGGATTTCCGTCGGGTGGTGCGCATAGTCGTCGACGACCAGGATGCCGTTCACCTCCCCGATCCGGTGCAGGCGTCGCTGCACCCCCGAAAAGCGGCCGATCCCCGCGCGGATGCGCTCGAACGGGATGTCCAGCTCCAGGCCCACGGCAACGGCGGCGAGCGCATTGCGGACGTTGTGCATTCCGGGAACCGCCAGGTCGACCGTTCCGAGCCGGTCTCCCTCGACCAGGACGTCGAAGCTCATCGTCAGCCCGTCCTGCCGTATCCGGTCCGCCCTCACGGCCGCCTGGCGGGAGGTGCCGTACGTCACGACGCGACGGCCGATCCGGCCCACGATGCGCTGCACGTTCCGATCGTCCAGGCAGCAGATGGCCGCCCCGAAGAACGGGACGCTCTCGGCAAACCGGGTGAACGCGTCGAGCAGGTCGTCCAGGCCGTCGTAGATGTCCAGGTGCTCCTCCTCGACATTCGTGATGACCGCGAGCGACGGCGTGAGACGGAGGAACGTCCGGTCGTATTCGTCGGCCTCCACGAGAATGACGTCTCCCTCTCCCGCCACCGCGTTCGAGCCGAAGACGGTCACCTTCCCCCCTACGATGATGGTCGGATCGAACCCGCCCTCCGCCACGACGAGACCGGCCATCGAAGTCGTCGTGGTCTTCCCGTGCGTTCCGGCGATGCCGATGCCGTACTTCGTGCGCATGAGTTCGCCGAGCATCACGGCGCGCCCGATGATCGGGACGTGCTGGCGCGCGGCTTCCACCGTTTCCGGATTCGTCGCAGGGTCCACGGCCGACGAGTGGACCACCACGTGCGCACCCTCCACGTGCCCGGCAGCGTGCCCCTCGAAGACCCGCGCGCCCAGCATCTCGAGCCGCTCCGTGATCTCCGTCCGCTGCAGATCGGATCCGGACACGTCGAAACCTCGCGTGAGCAGGACCTCGGCGATGGAGCTCATCCCGATGCCACCGATGCCCACCATGTGCACGCGGTGGATGCGACCGAACGAGGGTTGTCTGCGGGTTTCGATCATGTGGCGCGGGCGGTGCGGCGGTGCGCCAGGTTCAGTACGTCGCGGGCGATCCGGTCGGCCGAATCGAGCACCGCGTGCGAGCGGGCCGCACGCGACATCCCGGCCAGGGTCGTTGCGTCGCGAAGCAGTCCGGTGACGAGCGGCTCCCAGCCCTCGGGGAGATCGGATTCGGGCAGCAGCCGCGCCGCACCGATGCGGACCAGGCTCTCGGCATTGCGCGTCTGGTGATCCTCCGTCACGTTCGGAGACGGGATCAGCACGGACGGCCTTCCCGTCGCCAGGAGTTCCGAGCACGTAATGGCACCCGATCGGCACATCACGAGATCGGAGGCCGCGTACGCGAGATCCATCCGGTCGATGTAGGCCGACAGCCGCAGCTTCTCGTGCTCCCCGACGGCGGCCTTCATCCGGTCGATGTATCGCGTGCCGGCCTGCCAGACCACATACAGGTCGGCGGAGTCCATCAACGATCCGATCCGGGGCGCGACGGCCTCGTTCACCGCCTGGCTCCCGAGCGAGCCGCCGAGCACCAGGAGCACGCGGGCATCCTCGGGAATGCCGTACGCGATCCTGGCTTCGGATCGTACCGCGGTGGACAGCCCGGGGCGGATCGGGTTGCCGGAAACCGACGTCCGGTCCGCGGGAAACGCGGCTCCCGCATCGTCGAAGGCGACATGGACGCGGTCGGCCATCCGGCCGAGGATCCTGTTGGTGACCCCCGGATGAGCGTTCTGCTCCTGGACCACGAGCCCCCTGTGACGCATCGCGGCCGCGAGACCCACCGGCCCGGATACGTATCCACCGGTGCCCACCACGACGTCCGCGTCGAAATCTCCGACCAGGCGCCACGACTGGGCCAGGCCGCGCATCATGGTCAGCGGAACGCGCAGATTGGATACCGCCAGCTTCCGCTTCAGCCCGGCGGCCGCGATCGGATGGATCGCGTACCCGGCCCCGGGGACCGCCTGCCACTCCATGCGATCCGTCGTTCCGGCGAACGCCACCACCGACTCCGGCTCGGTCCGCCGGACCGCATCCGCGATGGCGATCGCGGGATAGACGTGTCCGCCCGTCCCGCCTCCGGCCATCAGTATGCGCGGTGGTCTCGGCATGGTCAGCGCACGGACCTCGAAATGTTGAGCAGGATGCCCACCATGGCCCCGTTGGCCACCATGGACGTGCCGCCGTACGAGACGAAGGGAAGGGGAAGACCGGTGACCGGCAGCAGGCCGGCCGACACCCCGGCGTGCACGAAACCGTACAGCACCAGCATCACGGTCAATCCGACCGCCAGGAAGAGGCCGAACGGATCCTGCGAATGACGGGCGATCCTCAGGAAGCCCTGCGCGAGAAGGGCCACGAACAGGGCCAGGAGCGCCATGGACCCGACGAGCCCGTACTCCTCCGCGATGATGGCGTAGATGAAGTCGTTGTACGGCGCCGGAAGGAAGTCGCGCTGGGTGCTCTTCCCGGGACCCGCCCCGGTAAGGCCGCCCATGGCGAACGCGATCTTCGCCTGCCGCGCCTGGAACCCTTCGTCCTTTTCCGAGAGATCGATGCCCCCGGTGTTCGGGAAGAGCCGGACACCCACGTACGATTCGATCCTGGCGGCCCGGTGGGGCGACGTGAGCAGCATTCCGTAGGCCAGGATCAGACCGAGGACGCCCACCATGACGAGCTGCGCGAAGTGGACGCGGCCCACGAAACACATGGCGATCACCGCGACGAGCACGACCGCGGCCGTCGAGAGATCTTCCAGGCCGATCAGCACCGTCGCCGACAGGATCCAGAACAGGATCGGCGCGAATCCGCGCCCGAAATCCTTGATGTAGTCCTGCTTGGCGGCCAGCAGCGTCCCCACGTACAGCACGAGCGAAACGCGCGCCACGTCCGACGGCTGGAATCCCACCGTCCCGAACTGCAGCCAGCGTGTCGCTCCCCCCGACGTGGCGCCCACGAGCTTCGTCAGGATCAGAAGGCCCAGCGAACCCACGAGGGCGATCTTCGCGATGCGCGCGAGGTGGCGATAGTCGATTACGCTCAACACCACCATGACCGCGAGCGCAACGCCCAGCCGCAGGAGATGACTCACCAGGTATCGCCCGGTGTCGCCCTCCGCCCGGGTCTGGGCGAGAAACGACACCGCGCTGTACACCGCCACGACACCCACGGCGCCGAGCATCAGCACGATCCAGACGACGTACTTGTCGACCGGATGTGTCTTCCATCGCGATGTCGCGGTTCGGGCCATGGCTTACAGGTCGGCGACCAGCCGACGAAACGTGTCTCCGCGATGCTCGAAGTTGTCGAACTGGTCGAAGCTGGCGCATGCGGGGCTCAGCAGGACCACTTCGCCCGAGCGCGCGAGGGTGCGCGCCATCTGTACGGCGTCGTCCAGCGTGCCCGCCCGGTAGCTCTCGTCCGCCCGCGGTCCCAGCTCCCGGCTCACGCGATCCGCGCTTTCACCGATCGCCAGGAGCACCCGGACCCGATCCTCGACGATCCGCTTCAGCGGCTCGTAGTCATTGCCCTTGTCGCGCCCACCCGCGATGAGGATCACCGGCTCGCGGAAGCTCTCGAGTGCATACCAGACCGCGTTGACGTTCGTCGCCTTGGAATCGTTCACGTACTTCACGCCGTCGATTTCGCGCACCTGCTCCAACCGGTGTGGTATCCCCTCGAAGGACATCAGGCTCGCCCGCACGACGTCGCTGCGCACCTCCATCACGCGTGCGGCCACCGCCGCCGCCAGCGAGTTGTACAGATTGTGCCTGCCTCTCAGCGCCAACTCTTCTGCCCTCATCAAGTCCTCCGTTGAATCCTGGGTTTTGAGCCTGATCCGTCCCTCCTCGACCCATGCCGCCGATCGGGAGTCGGGTTGCCCAAGCGTGAAGCCGAGGGGCGTCGGTCCCGCCCCCTCGACCAGTTTCCGTGCGAAGCGGTCGAGCACCGGGTCGTCCGCGTTGAAGATCACCGCATCGCCGGCCTGCTGCCGTTCGGCGATGCGCAGCTTGGCCGCGGCGTAGGCGTCCACGTCGTTGCCGTACCGGTCCAGGTGGTCCGGCGTGACGTTCAGAAGCACCGAGACGCGGGGCCGGAAGCGGTCCGTGTGGTCCAGCTGAAAGCTCGATACTTCCAGCACCACCACGTCGTTCTTCGTCGCCCGGGTGGCGACCGAAGAGAAGGGGAGACCGATGTTGCCCGCCACCCAGGTCGTGCGCCCGGCCGAACGGAACGTGTGGCCGATGAGCGAGGTGGTGGTGGTCTTCCCGTTCGAGCCCGTGACCGCGACGATCGGTGCCTCGCAGTACCACGAGGCGACCTCGAGCTCGGACCGGACGGGGATGCCGCGCTCCATGGCCGCCATGACCAGCGGAGCGGTGGTCGGAACGCCCGGGCTCACGACCAGCAGGTCGGCGCCCAGGGCGCGGTCGGAGTGGCCGCCCGATTCCGTCTTCACACCGTGACTGGAAAGCAGGTCCGCCGTGGCGCTCGGGATTTCGTTCCGCTCCGTGACGAACACCCGCGCGCCGTTCCCTGCGAGGAGCAGGGACACGGCCACGCCGGAACGTGCCGCTCCCACGACGCTCACGGACTCGTGGCGCAGTCTCGAGGGGGTCATCTCGGCAAGCGGGGCGATCATGGATTACCGGATGCGCAGGATGAGGAGCGTGGCGATGACGGTGAAGGCCGTGACGAGCCAGAAGCGCACGACGATCTTCGCCTCGTGCATTCCTCCGACCTCGAAGTGATGGTGCAGGGGCGCCATCCTGAAGACCCGCCGCCCGGTGCCGGTCTTTCGCCGGGTGTGCCGGAACCAGGTCGTCTGGATGATCACCGAGACCGACTCGAGGAAGAACACGGCCGCAAGCAGCGGAAGCAGCAGCTCCTTGCGGACCAGCAGGGTCATCGTGCCGACCGCAGCGCCCAGGGAAAGGGCGCCCGTGTCGCCCATGAAGACCTGGGCGGGGTACCCGTTGTACCAGAGGAAGCCGAAGCACGCGGCCGCCAGGGCCGTCGAGAATACCGTCAGCTCGCCGGCGCCCGGCAGCATCATTTCGTTGAGGAATCCGGCGAACACCGCGTTGCCCGCGATGTAGGCGAGTGCCGTGAGACCGAGCGCCACGATCCCGGTGACGCCGGCCGCGAGACCGTCGAGACCGTCCGTGAGATTCACGGCGTTCGAAAGCGCCGTGATGATGAAGACGACGACCGGGATGTAGATGAGCCAGCCCAGGTCCACGCCTCCGAACCAGTGGCCGAAGAGGTTGTAGTCCAGGGTCTCGTCGGCCACGAACGGCAGGTACGTGAGCGTGTGGATCTCCCGGAAGACGGGGTGGAAGTAGAGCACGCAGCCGACGAAGAGCCCCAGCGTGACCTGGCCGATCAGCTTGATGCGTGCCGGAAGTCCGCTCTTGTCCCGCTTGACGACCTTGATGTAATCGTCCGCGAAACCGAACGCGCCCATCCACGCGGTGGCGACCACGATCAGCCAGACGTACACCTCGCCGATCGCGCCCCAGAGAATCGTGGACCCGAGCACGGCAAAGAGGATGATGAGCCCGCCCATCGTGGGGGTCCCCGCCTTGTGCGAGTGGTCCACCGCGCCCGCGTCCTCACCTTCCCGGATCTTCTCGCCGATCTGCTGCCGCTCCAGCCAGCGGATGATGCGCCTTCCGATGATCAGCGAAATGAACAGCGCCGTGATGGCGGCCAGCGACGCACGGACCGTGATGAACTCGAACGCCTGGAAGCCGGGCGGCTGGAATTCCCTTTCGAGCCAGGTGAGGAGGTAGTACAGCATGGGTCAGGCCACCTCCCGGCAGGCTTCCAGGATCTCGAGACGGTCGTCGAACGGCACCCGCTGCTCGCCCACGACCTGCCAGGTCTCGTGGCCCTTCCCGGCGACGAGGATCACGTCGGCTTCGCCCGCCCGATTCGCGGCCTCCCGGAGGGCCGCCCGTCGGTCGACGATCCAGAGGGCTTCGTCCGGTCGGGACATGCCCGAGCGGATGTCCTCCATGATCGCTTCCGGGACTTCCGTGCGCGGATTGTCGCTCGTCACCACCACGTGGTCGGCCGCCGCCTCGGCGACGGCGCCCATCTGGGGCCTCTTTCCCGCATCCCGATCCCCTCCGCACCCGAACACGCACCAGAGTCTTCCTTCGGGACCGACGAGCGTCCGCGCGGCCCGGAGTGCGTGGTGCAGCGCGTCGGGCGTATGGGCGTAGTCCACCAGGAAATCCGCGTGTCCTGGCGCGACGACCGGCTCGAAACGACCGGGAGCCGGGCCCGCCGCCGCCAGGCCGTCCGCCGCGTCCTCTCCGGACATGCCGAGCGACACCAGGGCCGAGTAGGCGGCCGCGATGTTGGAGGCGTTGAAGGCGCCCGACAGGCGGAAACGCCGGTCGTGTCCGTCCAGCTGGAGGCGCAGCCCCCCGATGGTGTCCTCCCGAACCGCGTAGCGGATGTCCGCATCCGTCGCGGTCCCGTAGCGCAGCATCCTGGGTGGCGTCCCCGCTGCGACGGACGCCACGGACGGGTCGTCCGCATTCACGACGGCCGTCGCATCGGCCGACATCGATTGGAACAGGATGCGCTTGGCCGACGCGTACGATTCGAAATCCCGGTGGTAGTCGAGGTGATCCCGCGTCAGGTTGGTGAAGACTCCCACGTCGAAACGGGTACCGTGAACACGCTGCTGCACGAGCGCATGCGAGGACACCTCGAGGGCCACGGCCCCGCACCCGTCGTCCGCCAGTCGGCGGAAGAAGGACTGCAGGGTCACGGAATCGGGAGTCGTGTGCGAGGTGGGATCCAGCTCGTGGACCCGCCCCTTTCCCAGCGTGCCCAGGAATCCGCAGGGAACGCCCACGTGATCGAGCGCCTGGGCGCACAGCCAGGCCGTCGTCGTCTTTCCGTTGGTCCCCGTCACGCCGATCGTGCGAATCTCCCGGCTCGGGTCTCCGAAGGCGGCGCAGGCCAGCTCGGCGAGCGCGCGCCTTGAATCGCTCACCCGCACGCGGGCGACGCCGGATGGCCAGTCGGCCTCCGGCGCCGCCTCGCATGCGATGGCGGTGGCTCCGTTTTGAACAGCCTTGTCAATGAACAGGTGGCCGTCGGTCCGATCGCCACGAACGGCGACGAACAGCCCTCCAGGCCCGACCTCCCGGCTGTCGAACGCCAGGCGGTCTATGACCGCTTCCGCCGCATCCTCGACGCCCACGAGGAGCCCGGCCCTGCCGAGCCGGTCCACCAGGGCCGCCAGGGGCTGCGGGGAGAAGGATTGAGGCACGGAACGTCCGTTCATGGCATCAGCGGCATCGAAGGACCGCGATCCGGCCGAGCGGCGCACCGGGATTGGGAGATTGGCTCCGCACGATGCCGGAACCCTCGACGCGCGGGGTCACGCCCAGGGAGGAAAGCCACCAGACGGCCTCCCGGACGGTCATCCGCCGCAGGTCCGGCATGGTGCCGGGTTCGAGCTCCGTCTCGGACTTGAGCCGTACGCGCTCGCCCTGGCGTACCGGCTCGCCCGCCGGCGGGCGCTGCTCCGAGACCAGTCGCATCTCCCCGTCGTCCGAACCGGAGGGGCGGAGTCCCGAAGCCCTGACCCGTTCCGTCGCGAGCGACACCGGCATCTTCACGACGCCCGGCGCAGGGAATTCGACCGTATCCGCATCGGGCGCCAGGGCAAGCGTGGTGACCGGCGCATCGTCCGTGGTCGCAAGCCACCGGCGCACCGTTTCGCGGAACACCGGGGCCGCCGCGGATCCTCCGTAGTAGTTGCCCCGGGGCTCGTCGAGCACGACGATCAGGGCTACCCGGGGATCCTCGACCGGGTAGAAGCCCACGAAGGACGCCAGGTAGGCGCCCGGAGCGTACGATCCGTCCGTCACCTTCCGGGAGGTTCCGGTCTTGCCCGCGATGCGCACTCCGGGCACGCGGGCCTCCTTGCCCGATCCGTCGATCACGACCTGCTCGAAAGCAGGCAGGAGCTTCCGCGCCGTGGAGGTGCGGAACGCACGGCGCATGGAATCCTGCGACGCCGTCCACACCCGGTTGCCCCGGGCATCCCTCCGCTCGGCGACCAGGTACGGCTGCACCAGCGTCCCCCCGTTGGCCAGGGCCGCGTAGGCCGTCAGCACCTGGAGCGGAGAGGCCGCGACCTCGTACCCGTAGCTCATGGACGCCAGGCTCGTTCCCGACCATTCGGACGGGTCCTTGAGCACGCCTGTCGCCTCGCCCGGCAGGTCGATGCCGGTCTTCCGGCCAAAACCGAGCGCACGGGCGTGCCGATGGAAGTCGACGGGATCGAGCCGCCGCGAGATGATGGCGGCCCCGACGTTCGATGAATGCGCGATCACGTCCTTGAACGTGACCGTGCCGAGCGCATGCGTGTCGCGGATGGTGCGTCCCTGCATCACGATCCAGCCGTCACCCGTCTCCACGCTGTCCTCGAGCGACACGACGTCTTCCTCGATCGCCGAGATCGCCGTGACGAGCTTGAACGTGGAGCCGGGTTCGATCTGGTCCGTGACGGCGTGGTTTCGCCGCTCCGCGTGGGAGAACGAGCCCGGCCGATTCGCGTCGTACGTCGGCACGTTGGCGAGCGCCAGGATCTCGCCCGTCCGCGGGTCCATGGCGACGGCCGCTCCCCAGTTCGCTCCCGCCTCCTGGACGCCCCTTGCCAGCTCCTCCTCCAGCACCGCCTGGCGCACGAGGTCGATGGTCAGGACCACCGTTTCTCCGTGGACCGGCTCCACGATCATGCCCTCGGCCGAAGCCCGTGCCACGCCGCGCCGGTCGCGGTGTGCCGCCTGCCGCCCGTCGACGCCCGCCAGGATCGACTCGTACACCGACTCGATTCCGTCGATGCCGTGCTGGTCCGTGTCCACGTGTCCGAGAAGGTGCGCCGCCGATCGTCCGTAGGTATACCGGCGGCTGAACCGTCCCTCCACGATGAGTCCCGGCAGGCCGATCTCCTTCAGCGCGTCCAGCTCCGACTCGTCGATTCCGCGCTCCAGCCTCGCGTACTTCGGGCTCGCGCTGGCCGCGACCGTCGCCCGGTAGTGCCCGGGGGTCTTTCCGGTTATCCGTGCCAGTCGTTCAAAGAACGCGGGGGCCTTCGCCCCGTAGCCGCCGATCGTGGGATCGACCGCGATGTCGTAGCGGGCCGTGTTCACGGCAAGCGTCCGCCCGTACCGGTCCACGATGGTTCCGCGCATGGCCGGAACGGCCAACTGGCTCGTGGCCTGTCGCTCGCCCTGTTCCCGCAGGACTGGACCCTGCAGAACCGTCACGTGCACCACCTGGACGGCCACGAGCAGTGGCACCACCGACAGCAGCGTCAGCAGCACGTACATCCGGGCAAGTATTTCGTCCTTCACGTGCATGCGCGGCGCGCGGCAGATCGGGTGGAGGGGTCACGGATCAGGATCAATCGATGATCACGGGGAAGCCGTTGGGCAGCGATTCCGAGAGGCCGAGTCGTCTCGCCCGCTCGTAGATGACGGACGGTCCCGATGCCTGGTCGAAGGCGCCCTTGACGCGGTTGTAGCGGAGGTGAAGCGAGAGATTCGTTGCGCTCATCTCCTGGACCGCGGCCGCCAGCTGCTGCGTGGAGTGGACGTGGCCCACGTACAGGGTGCCCAGGATGGCCACGCTCAGAATCCACAGCGACAGGCGCATGGTCGGAACCGAGTCGAGCAGGACGTCCCATCCGCCCTTCCTGGCGCCCGGGCGGCTGTTGCCCTTCTCGAGCGCCCCCCATCCGGGCATGCCCTGCGCCGGGACGCGCGACCGGGGCGTGGCTGCAGGCTCCACCGCCCGCGCATGTGGCGCGCGCGCGCGGACCTTCGGCGCACTCCGCCGCGAGGTGGGACGCGGGTTCTTCACGAACCGCACGGCCCGGGTGCTCTTTCTGGTATTGGACCTGGCCATTCCTTCACTCCGACCCCTCGGGTCGGCCTTCATGGACACGTTCGGCGATGCGCAAGCGGGCGCTCCGGGCCCGGGGATTGCGGAGGACCTCCGCTTCGTCGGGCTCGAGTGCGTGTCGGTCCATCTCCTTCCAGGGCGCGACCAGGTTTCCGTACAGGTCACGGACGGGCCGTCCCTCGAAGTTGCCGTATCTCAGGTACCGCTTCACGCGGCGGTCCTCGAGGGAGTGGTAACTGATCACGATCATTCGACCGCCCGTTCGAACCAGCCGCGTGGCGGCCCTCAGGGCAGACTCGAGCGCGTCCAGCTCACCGTTGACGACGATGCGGAGCGCCTGGAATACCCGGGCGAGCGACTTCGCCGCATGGGCGCCGCCGGGAATGGCGGAGCGCACGGTGTCGGCGAGCTCGGAGGTCGTGGCGACCGGTCTGTCCCGGACCAGGGCCCGGGCGATGCGACCGGCCGACGGCTCCTCGCCGTACACCCGGATCAGACGCCGGATGCCGGCCTCGTCGAGTCCGTTCACCAGGTCCGCCGCGGTCACGCCCGCGCGGTCGTCCATGCGCATGTCGAGGGGTCCGTCCGCCCGGAAGCTGAAGCCCCTCGACCCCAGATCCAGCTGATGCGAGGACACCCCGAGATCCATGAGCAGGCCGTCCACCCGGCTCTCGCCGATGCCCGACAGCAGTGCCTCGAGGTCGGCGAAATTGCCCCGCAGAAGCCGAAGCCGCTCCCGCTCGATCTCGTGCGGAAGGCGCTCTTCCGTTTCCCGGATGGAGTCTGCATCCCGGTCGATCGCGATGACCCGACCCCCGGCGACCAGCGCATCGAGCAGGGCGGCCGTATGGCCCCCTCCGCCGAGGGTCGCATCCACGTAACACCCGTCGGGACGGGTGATCAGTCCGCTTGCGACAGCCTTGC
>JAHEEH010000001.1:0-1192 GCA_024640835.1 Bacteroidota bacterium | reverse complement strand
CGGGGTTGTGGTAGCCCGTCGCGTAGGACTCGTCCCGCGCGTCGCGCACCGGTGGATCAGACTTGTCGGAGGGCGGCATCCTACCCACCCATCACGCGCTCGGCGAGGGTTTCGTAGTCGGCCGGTTGCTCCTCCAGGTATCGAGCGAACGCGTCGGGGTCCCAGATCTCGACGCGCTCCAGCGCGCCGATGATCAGGGCCCTCTCGCGGATGCCTGCATACTCCATGAGCGGGCGCGTCAGCGGGACCCGGCCCTGCGCGTCGAGCGCGACCTCGTCCGCCCACATCAGCATCGAGCGGACGAAATCCCGGTTCTGCCGGCTGTACATGTTCAGTCCGGCGATGTCCGCCTCCATCCGCTCCCACTCGTCCAAAGGGTACAGGAAGATGCACCGCTCAAACCCGCGCGTCATGGTGAACGTGCCCTTGGCCTCCGGGCTCAGGGCCGCGCGCATCTTGGCCGGTATCGCAACGCGACCCTTGCCGTCGACCGAATAGGCTGCCTGTCCCTTGAAACTGGCCATGGCTGTGGATGCAGGGTGGTCTGCGTCCGCAGAAGAATTACGGTGACTGGGAGAATTCCCCACAATTCCCCACTTGTCCCCTGAAGGTACGTGATTCGCACCTAAAGTCAAGTAGAAGCGGATATTCCGGGGACAGCCCGGAGGGACTTCCGAGGGGGCCGTCGCGGACCGCGAGCGCGCGCCGCGCCGCCGGAAACAGCCGGCGTTCCGATCAGACCTTGGCCGAGGCGAGCTGCAGCTTCTTCTCCCGCCGAACCGGTTTCGGGCTCTTGATGAGATCCTGCTCCCGGGCGTGTTCGATCACGGCCTCGACGAACGACGAGAAGAGCGGATGCGGGCGACCCACCGTGCTCTTGTATTCCGGATGGAACTGCACGCCCACGAACCACTTCCTGTCGGGAAGCTCCACGATCTCCACCAGGTCGCGGCTTCGGTTCACGCCGGTGAACGCCATGCCGTGCTCGGCCAGCTTGTATCGCAGGACGTTGTTGAGCTCGTACCGGTGACGGTGCCGCTCACGCACCTCGTCCTCCCCGTAGATGCGACGCACCAGGGAGCCTTCGACCAGGGAGCAGTCGTACGCACCGAGCCGCATCGTGCCGCCCTTGTCCTCGATCTTCTTCTGCTCGTTCATCAGGTCGATCACGGGGTACGGCGTGTCGGGGTCG
>JAHEEH010000121.1:3988-6408 GCA_024640835.1 Bacteroidota bacterium | reverse complement strand
CCGCGGCCTACGCCGATCTGGAGTCGCTTACCGAGTTGAAGGAAGTCGCGCGCGCCGTCGGTCGCCTGAACAAGCTGCTCCCGCATCGGCAGTTCATGCTCATCGGGCCGGGGAGATGGGGCAGCCGAGGTGACATCAAGCTCGGCGTGGGCGTCACGTACGCGGACATCAACAACACGGCCGCGCTGCTCGAGGTGGCGTGGATGCACGGCAACTACGCTCCGGAGCTGTCGTTCGGGACGCACTTCTTCCAGGACCTCGTCGAGGCCGACATCCGCTATCTGCCGCTGTACCCGGACGAGCCCGGGGTCGTGTTCAACCGGGGCTTCTTCACCGATACGCCGTCGCTCCTGACCGAGCTTCTTCCCGAGTACGAGCACCTGGATCGCGTGGTGCGCGTGGTCGACGTGGCCAATACCACCGGAGGCCGGGTGCTCAAGCTGCTCCTGAACGCGGACCTGGGCGAGGCGGTCGCCATGCTGGCCGCGCCGTCCGGGGCGGCGGGTCCCTCGCCCATCTCCGACTTTCACGTCAAGGAGCGTTCCGAGGACCACTGGCGATGGCGTCTGCTCATGGCCGAGAAGCTCGCAGAATCCCTCGATGCGGAGCGGTTCGGCGTGCAGGCGCTGTATCTGATCGGGAGCGCGAAGAACGCGACGGCCGGGCCGGCGAGCGACCTGGACCTGATCGTCCACTTCCGCGGCGATGACGGCCGGCGGGAGCGGCTGGAGCTGTGGCTTGACGGCTGGAGCCGCTCCCTCGCCGAGGTCAACTACCTGCGGACGGGGTATCGAACGGATCACCTGCTGGACGTCCACTTCGTCACGGATGACGACGTTCGCGAGAAATCGAGCTTCGCCGCCAAGATCGGGGCCGTTACGGATCCCGCACGTCCGCTTCCCCTGGGTCGCGTCTCCACGGACTCATAGGAGGATGCGCTCGGCCCCGTCGGGGTCGTCGGAATCGAACGTGACGAGGGCGAGCTCCGGGCCGTCGTGCGCCGCGCCCAACAGGTGCGATCTCCCGAGGCGATCCCTCCAGGATCCGGTGATCGCCGCCGATTCGTGGATGTGCCCGTGCAGCGTGATCGCGGGTCCGCGCTTCTCGATGAAGCGCCGGATCGCTATGCTGCCCACATGCAGATCCATCGGCACGTGATCCACCATCATTCCGTCGGTACCGGCCCGGTCCAGGGTCGTTTCGTACGGCGGGGAGTGGAAGAGCATGATCGCGCGGTCGAGGTCGTCCGCTCCCGTCAGATGCTCCAGATCGCGCGCAATGGTCCCGTACCGGATCGTTGACGGCTCGACCGCCGTCGAGTGCATTCCGTCCTCCGGAGAAACGCACCCGGGCGGGACGTAACGCGAGACGTCGTACTTCTCCCAGTCCTTGTTCAGGAAGGGGGTGGGCGGCACGCAGGCATACCCGTAGACCGTGACGCCCCCGGCCTCGATCTTCCGGCCATGCGCGTACCGCCACAGTCCGCGCTCTTCGAGCGCGAGCACGCCGGCCTCGTCGCGGACGGAATCGTCGTTGCCGAGGATCGCCAGGATGGCCGGATAGTGACGTCCCAGGTCGTCGCGGAGACCGGCCAGCCGGGGTGCGATCGCGTCCCCGATGTAGTCGGCACGAGACGACCCCGAGAACGGATGAGGAGTCAGGTCGCCGCCCAGCAGCACGACGTGGGGGCGCCTGCTCCTGACGGCGTCCCAGAGCGCTTCGTAGCGGTGCTCGGACCCGTGAAGGTCGGTCGCGAAGAGGCAGAGGCTCATGGTGGGCTGCCAGGCTGTAGGCCCTTCACTGCATTCGTTTCCCGGGAAGCGTATCGGCAAGGCCGCCTTACCGCTGCAGCATTCAGGGTAAGGAATCCGGCGAGATACTGCACGGCAGGCCTCGATGTGCGTGCGTTCTTCGCTTGACCGTACGGCTGCGCGTCCCTAACCTTGGTTCTTGTAATCTTCACGACGCGAGTCGGCGAACTCCCCCTGCGCCGGTGTCGTGTGCACCTCAGTCCAATCCCGATCTCTGCATGTCTGATTTTCGCCCACCCGTGGCGATCCTGTCACCGGTCCGTCTGATCGTCCTGGCAGTCCTGCTTTCCGTGAGAGCCGCCTCGGCCCAACCCGACCTCCGTGCAGAGCTTCCGCGGATCGGTGGCAACGAGGCCCCTGCCATCCGGTTCGAGAACTACGGCCTGACCGACGGGCTTGCCCAGAGCAGCGTCTACCGGATGACGCAGGACCGGCACGGCTTCCTGTGGTTCGGTACCCAGGGAGGACTGCACAGGTTCGACGGTCAGGAATTCACGGTGTATCAGCCTGTCCCGTTCGACACGACCTCGATTCCGGATGCCTGGGTCTGGAGGGTCACCGAGACGAGGGACGGAAGCATCTGGTCCAGTCACCAGTCGGGAGCCGTGA
>JAHEEH010000121.1:0-3978 GCA_024640835.1 Bacteroidota bacterium | reverse complement strand
CCGGCCGGTTCGAGTCCTTCCTTCCCGATCCGTCCGACTCGACGAGCCTTCCGGCCGGGGGCGCTTTCGACGTGCTGGAAGCATCCGACGGTACGATATGGGTCGGCGGCTCGAGGTGGCTCGCCCGCATGGATCCCGGCCGCACGGGCATATTCCATACCCTGGAGCACGAGCACGGAGATCCGGGCACCATCCCGGGGACCGTCTACTTCCTCGACGAGGATTCGCTCGGGTACATCTGGGCCTCCACGGACAACGGACTCGCGCGGGTCGACCCGAAGACCGAACAGATCGTCACCTACCTGGGGCAGGGTGACGCGCATGGATCCAACGAGAGCCCGCAATCGGTCTACAAGTCATGGAAGTTCGACGACGAGCCGGGCACCGCCTGGATCGGCACGGGACATGGCCTGCTCCGTTTCGACACGGCGACCGGCGAATACGAGCGGTTCCTGGCATATCCACAGGACCCCGCCGCGAGCCAGCGGAACACGTATTTCGACCTGTCGAACGATCCGATGGATCCGGACATTCTCTGGGTCGCGTCGCAGGGGGGAGGCCTACTCCGTTTCGACCGGCGGGCCAGGACGTTCGAGCATTACCAGCCCGACGCCGGAGACCAGAACTCCCTCCGGTCGGGACTCCTGGAGAGCGTGTTCGCGGACCGCTCGGGTACCATGTGGGTAGGCTACAGCGACGCCGGCCTTGCCAAGTACAATCCCGGGTCGGTCCGAATCCTGCACCTGGCCAACGATCCGGATTCGGACGATTCTCCGGCCCAGGGCGGGATGATCTGGGGGATCGCCGCGGACTCGCGCAGCCGGCTGTGGGTGGGTCAGATGGATCCTCTCGGTCGCGACCTGGTCGCCGTGTACGATCCGTCGACGGGCCGCGTGCGGCGTCTGCGCAACGAGCCGTCGAGCACGTCCACGATCCTGCCCGGAACGGTCGGCGCGATCACGGAGAGCGCGGACGGCCGCGTGTGGATCGGCTCCAGAGGAGTGTCCGCCTGTGATCCGGAGACGCTTCGATGCCGGCAGTACGTGCCGTCTTCGGATGACTCGACGCAGCTCGGATGGGGCACCACGCACGCCCTGCTCGAGTCGCCCGAATCCCCGGGCACCATGTGGGTCGGGTCCATGGGAGCCGGCCTGCAGCGTCTGGACATGGCTTCGGGAACGGTGAAACGCTATCCGCCGGGATCCGGAGCGAACCCGGGCGACGCGCCAGGAGCCGTGACGCACATCATCCGGGATACGGACGGCATCTTCTGGCTGGGCACCGTCAACCGGGGCCTGGTCCGGTTCGATCCGGAGGCGGAGACGTTCGAGACGTTCTCCTACGACCCGCAGGACACGACGTCCATCGCCTCCAACCATATCGAGGTCATCATCGAGCGGGCGGCCGAGCCCGGCGTGCTGTGGGTCTCCACCATGGCCGGACTCGACCGTTTTGACGTGGCCACGAGAACCGTCCGTCACTTCGGCACGGACAAGGGGCTGGCCGATGGGCACCTCTACGGCATGCTCGAGGATGACGACGGTCTCCTGTGGATGAGCTCGAACCGGGGTATCAGCTCCTTCGATCCGGTGACCGAGACGTTTCGCAACTACGGCCTGGATGACGGCCTGCGCCAGCTCGAATTCCAGCAGAACGCTTTTACCAAGGGCCCGGACGGGACCCTCTATTTCGGCGACGTCGGCGGATTGACGGCCTTTCTTCCCTCCCAGCTCATCACGAACGCGATTGCACCCCAGATCGCGTTCACCACGCTGTGGGTGGCCGGCAAGACCGTCGTTCCCGAGCCGGGAGGCATCCTCGAGAAGGAGTTGGCGGAGACCGAGTCGATCACCCTTCCGTTCTCGAAGAACGAGCTCACGGTCGAATTCGTGGCGCTCCATTTCTCTGACCCCGCCAGGAACAGCTATTCGTATCGCCTTTCGGGCCTGTCCGAGGTCTGGGTGGACGCCGGCTTCCGGAGGACGGCGGCCTTTTCGAATCTGCCGCCCGGCGACTACACGCTCCAGGTACGCGCGGCGAATCCCGACGGGGTCTGGAACGAGCAGGGCATCTCGCTCGGCGTGACGGTTCTGCCGCCGTGGTGGCGCACGCCGTGGGCGTACGGGCTGTTCCTGGCCCTGCTGGCGGGACTCGTGTTCGCCGTGGACCGCCTCCAGCGCTATCGCCTGGTGAAGCAGGAGCGCGAGCGGGCAGCCATCCACGAGATGGAGCTGCGCGCTACGGCGGCGGAGTCCGAGGCCAAGGCACTCCAGGCCGAGAACGATCGGAAGAAGAACATCGAGCGCCTCTCGGAAGTCGGCGCCGAGATCACGTCCTCGCTCGACGTCGAGACCATCTTCGACCGGCTGTACGAGCACGTGAACGATCTGACGGACGCCCCGATCTTCGGCGTCGGCATCTACCTGGAAGACCGCAAGCTCATCGACTACCGGATGGCCATCGAGGACGGAGTGCGGTACGCACCCTATACCCGGGATGCCACGGACCGGAACCAGTTCCCGGTGTGGTGCCTGGAAAACCGGGCACCGGTCTTCATCAACGATGTGGAGGTCGAGTACTCGAAGTACATCGAGCAGTACGAGCACGAGCAGGGGAAGCTGGAGGATGGAACGATCTCGAAGGCGCCCCTCTCCCTGATCTATCTTCCGCTCATAACCCAGGATCGCGTCCTGGGCGTCATCACCGTACAGAGCTTCCGCAAGAACGCGTACTCCGAGGATGACCTGAACATCCTCAGGACGATGGCGGCGTACGCGTCCGTAGCCCTGGACAACGCGAACGCCTACCGCAAGCTGAACGGGACGGTCGCCGAGCTGCAGCAGACCCAGCAGCAACTCGTGCAGCAGGAAAAGATGGCCTCGCTCGGGCAGCTCACGGCGGGCATCGCGCACGAGATCAAGAATCCCCTCAACTTCGTCAACAACTTCGCCGAGCTGAACGCGGAGATGGCCACGGAGCTCAGAGAGCTGCTGTCCGGTTCGGATTCCGCAAGCCTCGCCGCCAGCCGGGCCGAGCTCGACGACCTGCTCGCCGCGCTGCAGACCAACGCCCGCCAGATTGCGAAGCACGGCCGCCGCGCCGACGAGATCGTGAAGGGGATGATGCAGCACTCCCGGCCCGGGGACACCGAACGCTATCCCGTGGCGGTGAACGACTTCGTGGATGAGTACCTGAACGTGGCCTGGCACGGATTCCGGGCGCAGCACCCGGACCTCGAACTCCAGGTCTCCCGTGAGTATGCCCCGGACGTCGGCAACGCGACCATCGTCCCGCAGGACATGGGTCGGGTCGTCGTCAACCTGGTGAGCAATGCGCTCGACGTGCTGCACGGCCGGGAGGGCGCTCGCCTTCGTGTATCCACGGCCCGGGCGGGGGACAGCGTGGAGATCCGGATCTCGGACAACGGCCCCGGCATCCCGGAGGCCCTTCGCGCGAAGATCTTCGAACCCTTCTTCACCACGAAGCCCGCCGGAAAGGGTACCGGGCTCGGCCTGAGCATGGCGCACGACATCGTGACGCAGGGGCACGGAGGAGGGTTGCGACTGGAGGAACGCGCCGACGGGGGAGCGACCTTCGTCATTACGCTTCCTTCGTGATCTTCCGGGCTTGTCACGGAGTTCATGCCACCGCTCTGACCGGAGCGGCCTGTGCGGGCCGGCGGGGCGTCGGGCGGACTGATTTCCCGCGACGGAAGTGATTCCGGCAGAACCCTCTGAACATCTCCATCCAGTACAGATCCTGACGATCGCACCCATGCTCGGACTTCACCTGGCCCAGTACCGTATCGACTCCGAACTCGGTCGCGGCGGGATGGGCATCGTCTACAAGGCGACCGACACCAAGCTCAACCGCACCGTGGCCCTCAAGGTGCTGCCCGCGGCTGCCCTCACGAGCGAGGACGACCGGACACGCTTCTTCCGCGAAGCCCAGGCGGCGGCCCAGCTGTCGCATCCGAAC
>JAHEEH010000120.1 GCA_024640835.1 Bacteroidota bacterium | reverse complement strand
CCCACGACGGGATCCTCTGCACCGGCGAGATCTACGAGGACAAGGTGAAGCTGACCTTCGCCAAGGGGGCCTCGTTGCAGGACACGGGGAAGCTCTTCAATTCGAGCCTCGACGGAAACACCAGGCGCGCGATCGACATCCACGAGGGAGAGAAGGTGGACGCGCGCGCATTCAAGGCGCTGGTCCGCGCTGCGGTCGTCCTCAACACCCCCCTCGGGAAAAAGCAACGAAGGCGTGAATCGCAGGCTCCATGTGGGGAGCCGTAACCCGCGGTGTGGTGTTCCCAGAAGAGGACTGTAGCCAACCGCCCGACAACAGCAGACGGATGACCACCCTGCACGCCGTTGCTGATGCCGATAGTTCTGCGGTGTTGAATCAGCCGGCTTCCACTCCCTCTCGTCCCTGACGGAGATGGCAGCCTCGACGATGGAAGAGATCCCTGGCGGTGAGGAGGTGATCTCCCAAGGGATCCCCACCATCACGCGCGGTAGAGCGACCGTCCATTGCGCCGGATACAGCTCGCACATCGGTTGCTACCCCGGTGCCAGGACCATGGCCGACTTCGAACCGAATCGAGGGGAGTTCAAGAGGGCAAAAAGGGCCATCCGGTTTCCGCTCAGCAGAGAGCTGCCTGAGATGCTGATCGGAGAGAGGATCCGATCTCGATTCGGGCAGCTGGAGAAGCCCGAATGACTGCGTCGCCGAAGACGCACTGTCGCGGGATCGTGCTACCGGTGCGCTGATCTGACTGGTGGGCGCCGACGCCTTTGCGCATCGGATCTACGACTACGTGGCCGGACAGGAACGTGGAACACGGATTCGCGGCTAGGACACCTCGTGCACCGTCTGGGTGCTGCGGCGGGCCCGGCGGAGTGGATGGCGCGTCGAACGCCATCCGTCATGCCGGCTGCCGGACCGGGCAGGTTTCCGACTGCGCAGGTCCCGGCAGTCGACGCGTGCAGGGATGTCCCGCGATGCGGGGCATTGCCCGGCGCACATCCGGGATTCGCCCCGCTTTCGCAGCCTCCGTCGCGTGTGTAACCATAGTGCCGCCTCGTATTCCGCGCGGGAGCGAGTGCGATCGCACATAAGGCCAACGACCTCCACGACCATGATAGCTGCACTTGTGCGCCGTTCGTTTCACTTCTGGACCGGCTCGATCCTCCTGCTGGCGGTCACGAATGTCCAGGGGCAGACCATCACGTTCGATGATTCCGACCCCGAAGTCATCGTCCTCTCCAACGGGGTTCACTACGAGATCGAGGTCAGCAAGATCAATGGCTCGATCCTGCGTCTCACGGACCTCGCGACAGGCGAAAGCCTGCTCGAGGGGACGATCGACGATCTCCTCTGGCAGGTCGAAATCCCGCACGAGGGGTCCGTCGACGTGGTCAATCCGTTCTCTTCGACGTTCGAGTACAGCTGGTCGGACGTCGATCACCGCCTCACGATGGCTTGCCGGGGCGAGCGAAGCGCCACCGAATACGCGGACATCGAGGTTGCGATCACGCTCTACGCCGAGCCCCTGCTGGACCTCCAGATGTCGCTCTCGAACGAGTGGGGCGATACGGCGACGGTCATCCGCTTTCCCGCGAGCCTCGGAGTCAATCTCGGCCCGTCATCGCGCGTCGTACTGGCGGCCTCCGGAACGGGGGTGATGATGGGTCCCGACTTCTTTGCCCAGGGAGAGGATTTCCTCTACGACTATCCCGACGTATTCCACGCGGATTACGTCGGGCTCCTGCAGGGCGACGCCCGGGCAGCTCTATACACGATCCGGAACGGGCTTCCTCCCCGCATGACCAGGCTGGGGCTCCAATCGAAGGGCGACTCCCAGGGCGGATCCTACGCCTATTTCCTGCCGCACACGTACCACGAGTGGGTCGAGTCCGGATCGGCCTGGACGAGTCCCGTCAGCCGCATCCGAATGGGATTGTCCCACCTGGAAGGCCTGGAGGCCTATCGCGTCGAAAACGGAATTGACCAGTATCCATCCATACAGGAGAAAATGGGGTCGGGATTCTCCTCGATCGCGAAGTCGCCCATGTACGTCATCGCGTTCGGGCAGAACGTGCGCCTGGACACGTACCCGGAGTATGCGCCGTGGGAAAGCACGCACCCGGGTCCAGGCATCGTGATGCTGTCGATGTACTACACCGGTGGATACCACGGCCATCATCCCAACTACTACCCCGCGGAGCCGCAGTTCGGAAGCACGGCCGAGTTCATCCAGGTGATACGGGACATCCAGGCCCAGGGCAAGCTGGTCATGCCTCTCACGCTGCCCATCTGGTGGCACGAGGAGTCCCAGGCGGTGGCGGATGTCGGTGGCGCGGCGGGAGTCGGTTCAGTGGCGGTCATGCGTCAGGACGGGAGTCCGTTCTATTCCTCGTACTACAGCGGCTGGATTCCTGAGGACCCTTACGACTGGGGCTACTTCGTCTCGCCCTACAGCCCGTTCGTGCGGCAGAAGATGGACGACATGTACCGTGACATCTTCGACACGTACGGCGCCGACCTGATTTACGAGGACGTGCTGGGTACGAGCAACACGACGTACGACTTCAACACGACCGCGCCCACGCCCGTGGACTACACGACGGGATGGCTCGAGCACGCCTGGCGCTTCAGGGACTACCCGAGCATCGTCGAAGGGGGATATGACAAGATGGCCGAGAATCTCACGGGATTCGTGAGCACGTCGTATTCCGGAGTCGTCACGTTCCAGCGGGACTGGGACCACGCGGGCGACACCGGGTTCGTGCGGGCCTATCCGACTTCCGCCGTGCTCTACCAGGACAAGATCATCCCGTTCGGATACTGGTCGAACGACCCGACGGACATCGACTGGTTCTCCTGGAGACTGCTGTTCGGCAAGCCGCTCTCCATGTCCATCGACGACGGGGTGCCGGGCCGCGAAGGCGGAAGCGCGGCACACCGCGTAGTGCAGGAATTCCAGACGCGGGTCGTGTACCGCCTGGCCGGCAAGCGCATGACCGGGTTCGAGGATCTGGACGGCGCCGCTTCGCGGAGCACATACGGTGACATCACGGTCACCAAGAACTGGGACAAGGCCGTGCCGCTCATCATCGATCCGCACACCATCTCGCCTGCCGGCGCACTGCTGACGAGCGAAAGCGGGGACCTGGTCGCCGGGACGTTCACCCGGTACGACGGGGCGTCGTTGACACCCGGGGATCATTACCTGATCGTGGAGAACGGGACCGACGTCATCACGGTCAGCCAGCCCAAGGGGGACGACACGCCTCTGTCGATCCGGATCCCGGCATCCTGGCCGGACGAATCGGAAATCTCCGTCGTGGCCGTGCTCGGCGACCGCGAGGAAGTCGCGACCCACGAGATCGCGGGCGGGGTTCTCCAGTTCGACTGGAATCGTTCGGTCGGCGCCGACGACGCATCGCGATACGAGATCAGGTACACCGGGACGGTGATCGGCGTCGGGGGACATGAGGATCTGCCCGGCGCCGTGCAGCTGCACGAGGCCTTTCCGAATCCGTTCAGCACTCGGACCACGATCCGGTACGACCTGGCGCGTCCGGGCCCCGTGACGCTGAGCGTGTTCGATGTCCTCGGCCGCGAAGTGGCGACGCTCGTCGAGGCCGAAAAGCCCGCTGGAAGCCACCGCGTGGACTTCGTGCCGTCTGCCCTCACGGCGGGCGTCTACTTCTACGTGCTGAACGCCGGCCGCCGAATCCAGGCGCGGAAGCTGGTCCTCGTCCGATAGCGGCGGCGTCAACCGCCAGGCAGCAGGCGGAAATCCTCTCGGACAGCGTCTGGAAACGAAATTCCTGCGGATCGGCCCCACCGCCGCTTCGGTGTGCCGCTGCCGGGCACCCGATCCGGAGATGATTCGCCCCTTACCGGTCATCACGATCGGCGCCGAGGCGGGCCTTCCGTATCATCCCTGTATCGTGTTCCGCCCATCGAAGGAGGTAATGGCCATGTCCATCGAGACGCTGACGTCGTTTCTCGGGTGGTGCGTCCTGTTCAACATCGTCGCTCTCCTGCTCCTGCTGCTCGTCCTGGCCGCCTTCAAGGGCGGACTTGCCCGCATCAACGCAAGACTGTTCGGTGTGAGCGAGGAGGATGCCCGTCGCGTGATGATGCGCCTGTTCTACCAGTACCGAATCCTGTTCGCGTTCTTCAACCTGATCCCGTGGCTGGTGCTGTATTTCCTCGTGTAGGCCCGGGCTCGGAGATTGCGTCTGCGCCTGGCAGGCGCCTGTTGCGGAATCGCACCGCCGATCCGATCATCTCGTGCGGCGAGCAAGGGAGGGCATCGGTTCGACGGTTCCTGATGCCGGAAGAGCCCGTCCAAGTCCGCACCTCTTCCGAGGGCGGCACGCTGCTGGAATACCCACCGACAGACACCCCGCGTTGAGCGTACCGTCAATCCTCACCACCCGGATCACGTGGTCTGCCGTCAGGAAGGACGGGCAGTGGGTGGTTGTCTCGGAGACGTTCTCCCAGATCACCGAGACGGGATGAGGATCCTGCTCCTGCAAGCCCGTAACGCTGACGACCCGATGCTCGCCCACGAGCATGGATGTTTCGTCGACCGGACCGGTCTGCCCGCCGAAGCGATCGAACCCCACGACCTCTGCGGGGGGCCACCTTCGCTGTCGAGCCTGCTGAGCTACGACGCCCTGATGGTCGGGGGCAGCGGTGACTACTATGTTTCGAAAGGAAACCTGCCGCGCTTCGAGGCCTTCCTCGATTTCCTGCGCGAGGTGGTCGCTCGGGGCCATCCGACGTTCGCGTCGTGCTTCGGCTTCCAGAGCCTCGCCCGGGCCCTGGGCGGAGAGCTCCTCTACGACCAGGCCAGCGCCGAGGTCGGCACGTTCGAGTTGGCGCTGACCGAAGACGGCAAGGCCGACCCACTGCTCGGCAATTTGCCCGCCCGGTTCGATGCCCAGATGGGGCATGTCGACCGCGTGACTTCTCTGCCGGATGGCGTCATCCACCTGGCATCCAGCCGGCTATGCACGTTCCAGGCCTTGCGCATCCCCGGCAAGCCGATCTGGGCCACCCAGTTTCACCCCGAGCTAGACCGCCGGACGAATCTCGATCGCTTCCGGTATTACCGCGCGAATTACGGCCCTCGAGACGCCACCGAGCATGCAGCCGCCGAAGCAGGGTTCCGGGAGAGTCCAGGGGCTTCCGGGCTCCTGTCCGACTTCCTGGACCTGGTTTTTCCTTGAGGGAGGACGCGAGCCCTCCGGCTGAATGGCGACTCCATTCAGACCGATGGATTCCCGCAGAAAGGCCCAACTCGAGAAAGACAACAGACTGAAGCCTCTGCGGAAGGGTGTCTGCCGCGTGCACTCCGCTGCCATGGGGCAAACCTGGATTGACACCTCAGCCAACTTCGACGGCAACCGGATATGATTCGGCCACAGTCTGGGCGAACAACACAACGCCAGACTCCAGCGGGGCAGAAACGAGTCGAGCGCAGAGGCAATGCACTTCGAGGCAGCAGGGGTCTTCGCGGAGGATATCTCAGGCTATGCTCTCGAGAGAATGATGAAGGCTAGGAAGCAGTATGGGCTGGAACATCTGCACGCTGACTCGCGCCCGTGAAGCAGGTGGGCGACGTGACGGCACTGCACGGTTGCGGGATCACGGAAACCAGAGGAGCCTCTCCCTATGGAATACACGCGACTCCACGGCAATGCGTCAGGCGAATCGCACTTTGAGAACGTCCTCATCGACACGATTCCGGTCGAATTCGCACTGCCCGCTTCGCCGTTGAACCTGGCTACCCCGATGCGTGCCGAGCGCGGTCTTCTGTGCGCGATTCCCCCCGGGTAGCACCCGCCGAATCATGACCGACGATCGTCGGCAAGAAGGCGTGCGTCACAGAAATGAGCGTGCTTCATCACCCGGCCCTAGACGTCTCACACCTTCGCAGCGCCCGTCACCTCGACATACACGTGCTCGAGGCCGACAGGCAGCAGCGAGACCGACGTCAGGCCTGTACCGTGGAGGAGGTCGACGACCGCCTTCAGTGTATGCTCATGCGGGAGAAGCAGCGTGAGGCGCCCACCGTAGTGCCGAAGCGCCCAGCCCAGCTCTTCTGCCCTCCGGGCGATGCCGTCCTCGTCGTCGGATTCGATATTGGCAAGTTGCGTGGCGGGCACCGCACGGCGCAGTTGCTCGAGCGTACCCTCGATCGCGATGTGACCGTTGTGCAGGATACCCACCCGCGAGCACAGCCGTTCGGCCTCGTCCAACTGGTGGGTCGTGAGCAGAATCGTGGCGCCCGCACGCTGCTGCTGCTTGATGATATGCCAGAGCTCGTATCGCGCCTCGATATCGAGGCCGGCGGTCGGCTCGTCGAGTACGAGCACGTCCGGTGAATGCACCAGCGACGCTGCAATATTGACACGGCGCTGCCAGCCGCCACTCAAATGGGCGACT